>DASXGD010000189.1:0-20944 GCA_036489245.1 Occallatibacter sp.
AACATCTGCAACTTCATTTCCTGCGTCGCCCACGCCATGCTCATCCGGATCATCGATCCCGCTGAAGCTCCCCGCCTCCTCTACGCCGCCCAGTGTGCCATCGCGGCCGTGCGCAAATCCTCCCGCAAACCCGCCGCAGTCCATAGCCCCTCGTAACCCCCGGAGGTACCGTGAACACCCCCTACCCCCCTACTCATCAGCGCTCTTTGCAACACCATGAATCATCGAGGAAATCCTTCTCCAACACAAAAGAACCTTTGCCGTCGAGTTTGAAGCCGCGGGGCAGTTATGACATTTCGAGAACGGTCCATGACGCGCTCGAAGCTTCCCATCGGCGACGACACTCAGAAAAACGACGAGTCTGCTGAGGCGCGATGGTTATGGTGTGGTCAATATCGGTCCGGAGGTTTCCGGACAAACAAAAGCGCCCTGGACTGGGCTTCAACACAGGAGATCGGGTTGACTCGTATTGCCTTGCCGGTTGAACCGAAAGCAATCTGGTTTCGTTTTGAACCGTTTAAACCCCCAAAAACGGCCATTTTGGACCGTTTACATTTGCGGGATGGAGCCAATATAGACATTGTTTTCAGTAACTTGCAGAAGATAATTGAACCAGATGAGGGTACCCCTCCCCCCGTGACTGTGAAACTGTGAGTCGATCGCGGTGACTCAAGCCTTCAAAGGGCGAGATATCCGGACTAGACTGAGGCGTGCCGAAAAGACCGACGTGGGACACGGATAGGTGTTGCGGAGCCAGATGGATGACAAGTTCGCGCATGGCCTTCTTGTTTGCGCTGATCGGCTGTTCGATTTTTGTCGCCCCGGCGAGAGCACAGCAACCCACTTTGCCCGAGGATCCGGAAGATGAGAAACAGATTGGGCTCTGGCTCGACCAGGGAGTTTCCGCCGGCCTCTCGGCCAACAAGTCTCTCGAAGTTGAATTCCATGAACGGCTCGATGAAGGAGCATCGAACCTCTATGAGTACTTTGTTCAGGGTGGCGTCGCTTTTCGCTTTCGGCCGTGGCTCTCGGTGCTGCCGATTTATCGGTATCAGCGCTTCCCCGGCAATCCTGGCACCGCTTACGAAAACCGGTTGCTGCTCAACCTTACTCTGAGCATTTCTCGGGGCCGGTGGCGGCCGTCTCTCCGCACCCTCATCGAAGGGCGGTTTCCCAATAGTCGTCCGGCTTCGATGCGTCTTCGATTTCGCCCCGGCGTCGACTACACCTTACCGCTTCGTATGGCGCGGCCTCCGGTCCTCGTCGTAAACAATGAGTTCTTCATCGTCCCCGGAAACAACCCCTACGCCAACGGGGGCAGCATCTACACCCAGAACCGCTTCCAGGTGGGAATCCGGTTACCCTTCACCGCTTCGGTCTCTGTCCGGCCCTACTACTTATTGCAGTCGGTTAGCCTGCCTCCGGGCTGGGACACGAACCAAGTCATTGGAATCTCGCTTGGGTTGAACGTCCCGCGCAAACGCAAGTGAAGCCCTGCCATCAGCCGCGATAGACCCTCAACTCCAGGCCCATTCCGTGAGTCTGGCAAAGCCTTCGGTGCGGTCGGCAAATCGATACTATCCGGTGACGATCTCGCTGAAGTCGGCGATGCCGGAGAAGCCGCGCAGCACTTCATCGATGAGCCCGAGATGCGCGCCGCGGATGTTGGGGTCCGGATCGAGCACCATCACCTTGTCGAAGAACGCGTCCACAACCGGACGCAGGGCAGCAATTTCCACCAGCGCCGGGATGTAGGCGCGCTCTTGCCGGAGCCGTGCCACTTTGGGTGCCAGGAATGCAGCAGCATCAAAGAGGCCCTGCGCTTCCGGCCCCAACTTGATGCTGCCCGGTGAGCCGGTAACAAATTTCTTTTCTTCAGCCTGGCGCAAAATGTTCTTGATTCGCTTGAAAGCGGCTGAAATGGCGGCAAAGTCCTCTGAACCGCGCACCGCCGTCAGTGCCTCGGCGCGCGCAATTGCGTCCCGGACGTCGTCCGCATCGGCTGCGAGGACTGCACTGACGACATCGTAGGCAAAGCCGCGCACGTCCTTGAGGTAGAAGTTCAGCCGCTCGCGGAGAAAGGCAGAAACCTGTTGTTCGACGTCCGCCTCGGCGGGGCTGGCTTTCAAAACCTCACTGAGATTGAGTGGCAGATCGGAATCGGCAAGGATCTTGACGATCGAATTGGCTGCCCGTCGCAATGCGAACGGGTCCTTCGAACCCGTGGGTGCGTTGCCGATGCTGAACATCGCAGTGATGGTTTGGATGCGGTCGGCCAGGCCGAGCAATTGCCCTTCGATGGTCTTGGGAATCGCGTCTTCAATCGATGCTGGCGTGTACTGATCGCAGATGGCTTGCGCGACGGCTTCACCCAGCCCCTGCGCCCGCGCATAGAGTCCGCCGATGATGCCCTGCAACTCGGTGAATTCCTTTACGAGTTCTGTGGTCAGGTCAGTTTTGGCCAGGAGCGCCGCGGTGTACAGGCCGCCTTCATCGAAGCCGATTCCGGCCTTGTTCACCAACGCGGCAAGCCGATGCGCCACCTGTTCATTTTCAGTAGTCTTCCAGTGATAGCTGCCCAGTTCCTTCTGGAACGTCACCGCTTTCAAGCTCTCGACCCGGCCAACGAGCGCCGTCTTCTGATCGAATTCCCAGAAGAAAACCGCGTCCTTGAAGCGGGAGCGGAGAACACGCTCGTTGCCGTGTCGGATGATGGCCCGGCCCTCTTCATCGACCTCGGTGTTGAGCACGGCAAGAAAATGGGCCGCGAGTTTGCCGTCGGCGTCCTCGACTGCAAAGTACTTCTGGTGGTCGCGCATCACCGTGACCAGGACTTCTTCCGGCAGGCCGAGATATTCATCCTCGAAGTTGCCCAGGATAACAGTAGGCCATTCGGTGAGATGAACCACGGTCTCGACCAGCGCCTCGTCTTCGCGCCATCGGGCGCCCGCCACTGTCCGGGTGGCCGCGTCCAACGCCTTGCGAATGATATGCCTGCGCCCGGCGACCTCAACCACAACTTTGGCTCCCAGAAGGGCCCCTGCATACTCCCTCGCGCCACCAATCATCACCGGCGCGTCCCCGTGAAGCACCCGATGGCCGCGGCTCGTGTTCCCGGCCCGAATGCCGGCGATCTCGAGGGGAACAATGGCGGAGTCAAGCAGCGCCACGACCCAGCGCACCGGACGCACCGAGCGCTCTGGCTTGCCTTCCCGCCAGTACATGTTCTTGGCCCAGTAAAGGGAGAGGGCTTCTTTGGGCAGATCGGCTGCCAGGATTTCTGTCGCCGAGCGGCCCAGCCGTTTGACCGTCGCGCCGGCGAACTCTCCCCGGGCGGTGGTGATCTTTTCGAGAGCCTCGACCGCCATGCCGGCCTTCTTGGCGAAAGCATGGGCGGCCGCAGTCGGTGTCCCGTCCTTAAAGGCCACCTTCCAGGAGGGGCCGGTCAATTCCTCTTCGGTATCGGCTTGGCTCGAAAGCACGCCCTCCACCAGCACCGCCAGCCTGCGCGGCGTCGAATACGTGGTAATTTTCGCGTCCGGCTCAAGCAGCCGTTCGCGAGTGAGGAGAGCGGTGACCCGGCGGCCGAGTTCCGCTTCAGCCGAAGCGATCATCCGGGCGGGAATTTCTTCGAAGCCTGCTTCAAAAAGGAAATCTGCCATTGCTTCTTTCCACTGGGGGGAGCTATTAGCTATTAGCCACTAGCTCTTAGCTTTTTGTGAATTGCGATTAATCAAGAGCGAAAAGCTAACAGCTAACGGCTAACGGCTAAAAGCTGCTTCTACGCCGCCTGCTGGGCCGCGTAGGCTTTGGCGACACCCACGGCAAGATTCCTGATTCGCGCGATCACCCCCACGCGTTCGGTGACGCTGATGGCCCCGCGGGCGTCGAGCAGGTTGAACAGGTGACTGCATTTGAGCGCCAGCTCATAGGTAGCCAGCAGAGGAAATCTCTTCTTGTCCGCGGCAGCAGCGTGTTCATCTCCCATCAATCCGTGGGCGCGGGCCAGCAGCGACTGCGCCTCGGCTTCATATGAGTTGAAGTGTTCCCACAGCCTCGGCACATCGGCATACTCGAAGTTGTAAACCGAGAACTGGAGTTCCTCAGCAAACCGGACATCGCCGTAAGTAACCGATGCGCCGGTTTCGGGGTCGCGGGCCCAGACGATGTCGTAGATGGAGTCCACGTCTTGAAGGAACTGCGTGATTCGCTCCAGACCGTACGTCAGCTCGGCGCAGATGGGGTCCAGATCGAGGCCCCCGCACTGCTGGAAATAGGTGAACTGGGTGATCTCAAGGCCGTCGAGCATGACTTGCCAGCCCACCCCCCAGGCGCCGCCCGCGGGCCACTCCCAGTTGTCTTCCTCAAACTTAATGTCATGCTTGCGTAGATCGATGCCAATCGCCTCAAGCGATTGTAGATAGAGCTCCTGCACGTTGACCGGCGGCGGCTTCAGGATGAGCTGAAACTGGGTGTGCTTAAAAAGCCGGTTGGGGTTCTCGCCATAGCGGCCGTCGGCCGGCCGGCGCGAGGGTTGGGCATATCCAACCTTGAACGGTTTGGGGCCGAGAACGCGCAGAAACGTCTCCGGAGCCATGGTGCCCGCGCCCACCTCCACATCGTAGGGCTGCTGCAAAATGCAGCCGCGGTCTGCCCAGAAAGACTGGAGGCGGAAAAGCAGTTCCTGAAACGTGAGTGCACCTGGGTTGGTCGCGGCAGGGGCCGGGGCGGAGTTGGAAAGGCTGGAAGACACTGGCGGTTCTCTCTGGGTTCAGCGGGAGATCGATTCTGAAACTGACGTCGATTTTAGCAGCCGTGCCGCGTACAGCGGCGCAAACTCAGGCGCGCATGATTTCGCGGATCAGCGCGGAGAGCCCATTCCAGGAGATCTGCACGCCGATGCAAAAGAGGATGAAGGCGACCACGCGCAGGATGCCTTGCGCGGTGGCGGGCGGGATGATTTTGGTGATCGTGGGAGCGTAGCGATAGCAGAAATAGACGAGCAGGCTGAGAACCACGATGGCCAGAAAGACGCCGACGTGGGAGAGAATCTCGTTGGAAAGGGTATGGCGGGAGTTATGAGCCGTAACTGTAATCAGCGCCACCAGCGTCCCTGGCCCGGAAGTGATGGGGAAAGTGAATGGGTAGAAGATCTCCTCCTCGAAATCGTGTTCCGGCTTTTGGTCCTGGTCAGTCTCCTCTTTCAACTTTCTCGATGTGGCGCGAGCATCGCGTTCGTTGAGCACGCCCCAGCCCATGGCCGCGATGACCATGCCGCCCCCAAACTGCACGATCGGCAGGGAGATTCCGAAGAAGTTGAGGATGGTGACGCCAAGGAGCTCGATGATCGCGAGAAAGACAACGTTGTTGATGGCGATGCCCCGTGCCAGCTGGCGATATACGGAAGCCGGTGCGTTTCCGACGAGGCCGTAGAAAACCAGCGCTGAGCCTAGCGGATTGATGAGAGGCAGGAGCGCGCTGAAGGCGACCAGGAATGCGTTCAAGACGGGCAGTGTCGTTCTCCAGCAATGATTCTAGCTGCAGAACGGCAAAATTGGAGACTTCATGTGCCCAGGCGGGCGAGTGCCTCGGCAGAACGAAGCTTGCGCTCGAGATGCCGCTCGAGAACCGCCAGCGTCAACCGCCGCAGATCCTGACCGCGGCGCCGCGGCCAGGGTTCAGAGGCGAATGCCGAAACCGGCGCCCGCAACATGCGTAGCGCCAGCTGCCAGGAGTCCGCGGAGAGGGCATTGCCGCTGCCGTTGCGATGAACAGTACAGAAAAGACCATCGGCATGCGCGTTAAAAGTAACTTCCCCAGGACGGAGTGCCTCTCCGCACACGGTGCAGTGGGCAATGTCGGGCAACAAGCCCAGCAACCGAGTCATCCACAGCGAAAAGTAAGTAAGTGGCATCCACGGCTGGGCGGTTTCAGACGTGACCGCCGTCGTCTGCTCCAGGACCGAAACCAGCAGGCGGAAGACGGTCTCCTGAGGATCATGCTCGGGCAGGGCCTCCTCCAACACTTCAGCAAAAAAGCTGAGAACCGTGAGCCGGGCCTGGTCCACCGGGGCCGAGAGCGGCGAGCGGATGATTTCCAGCTGATCGAGACGCGTGAGTTCCTGGCGCGGGCGTTCCACAAACCACGCGCGGGCCAGGGTCATCGGCTCCAGTGCCCCCCCGAAGCGCTTGCGGCTCTTGAGCGCCGCCTTGGCCACTCCGCGAATCTTTCCATGATCGCGGGTGAAGAAGCTGACGATGAGGTCCGCCTCATGCACCGGCCAGGTGCGCAGCACGACGGCTTCGGAGGTGATCACTGCCATCGGGTCCATCATCGCACCGCACACCGGCTACAGGCGGGCTGGCGTCGGCTCAGGACAAGCGCACAGACACAAACGTCCGCCGCGGCGGCACCGCGGCGGACGCATGGGCGCAACGCCGTTTAGCGGCCGAAGTGCGTGGCGTTCTTCTCCGTAAAGTGGGCCCACTTCTCGGGCAGGTCGTCGGCTGCAAAAATTGCCGAAACCGGGCACGCGGGAACGCAGGCGCCGCAATCGATGCACTCAACCGGATCGATGAATAGCTGCTCGGCCTCGGCGTGGTCGGCCTCGTCCTTCTTGGGGTGAATGCAATCGACCGGACAGGCGTCTACGCAAGCGGTGTCCTTCGTGCCGATACAAGGTTCTGCAATGACATATGCCATGTCTTAAATTCTCCGGGAGACGAGCTCTCGAGGCTGATAGTAGCACACGGGCCCAGCCCCTCAAGCCAAATGTCAAAAGACGGTTTTGCCATGCGGGAAGTCGAAGGGTACGGGCTTCAGCCCGTGCATCAAGTGCAGGCAAAACAAACGGGCTTTAGCCCCTGAGGGAATCGCTTCGGGAACTTGGCTCACCGCTTCGAACAGAAGCTAAACTTGACCATATGTTCCGCCTCCCATGGATTCTCCTGTTGGCCGTGATCGCCCTGGGATGCGCGCACGCGCAGTGGGAGATTGAGACCTCGAACACCACCGCGGACCTGCGCGGCATTCACTCCGTCGGCAACGGCGTGGCATGGGCTTCGGGAACCAACGGAACTGTGCTGCGGACGGAAGACAGCGGGTATGTTTGGCAAACGTGCGCAGTGCCGGCCGGCGCGGAGCATCTCGACTTTCGCGGCGTCCAGGGCTTTGACGCTAACACGGCTGTCGTGATGTCGTCGGGCAAAGGCGACTTGTCGAGGCTCTACAAAACGACCGACGGATGCCACACATGGAAGTTGATCTTCACGAATCCGGATGCGGATGGGTTCTGGGATGCGATTCAATTTTCCGACCGGGAGCAAACGTCTTCCTCCCACGAGGCGAACGGAGTTCTCCTCGGCGACCCCGTTGACGGCGTATTCGCGATTTTCATCACACAAAACGGCGGGGACTCGTGGACTCGCTGGAATGAGAACGATCCAAAACACCTCCCCAAAGCGGCGAATGGTGAGTCCTTGTTTGCGGCAAGCAATCAGGCAGCCGTCATGCCTGGAAGTAATGGATCATTTGCCTTTGTCACAGGAGGTACGCAATCGAAAATCTACCTCGCTTTCTCGTCAAAGAGCCTCGGTTTTATTTCGGGGCCGAGTGCAGGCGCATTTGCCATCGCGGCGAGAAGGTTTTCAGGTTCGGCTTCTGCTGATTTCATGGTCGTCGGCGGCGACTACGCGAAACCAGATTCCCCCGGCAGCTCAGCATTCATTTCCAGTCCAAGATTTGTCATTGGATCACGTGGTTTTTCACGTCCCAATACTCCTCCTCACGGCTACCGTTCGTCCGTCGCCTATGACGCCGGCACCAAATCCTGGATCACCGTCGGGCCGAATGGAACCGACATCTCGACCGACGACGGCAAAAACTGGCGACCTGTCCACCCCAATGCGGCGCTTCAGGAGACGTCCGGCGCCGACCGCAACTGGAACGCCATTTCCCTGCCCTTCGTTGTCGGTCCGCACGGCCGCATCGGCAAGCTCAATCCCGCCGCGCTCGAGCGCTGAGTCTCATTTCTCACGACGCCGCACCAAGTCTAATCCGGATATCTCACAAACCTTTAAAGGCTTGAGCGGCAGCTCGATCGAAACGATCGACTCACAGTTTCACAGTAACGGGGGGGGAGGGGTACCCCTTTCTACTTGAAGTATTCTGTGCAAGTGACTGAAAACGGTGATGATGCCGGCGTCATGCCACAAATGTAAACGGTCCAAAAGGGCCGACTTAGGGCTCCAAAAGTGTTCAGAACGAAACCGAATGGCTACCGGTGGTCCGGATTTTGCGTGCGTGCGCATTTCGATTGCCCCCTTCCACCTCCATTGTGGCAAAATCGGCCAAAAGAAACGCAAACGCGCCCATTTTTGGCAATCACGCAGACGAGGGCGTCAGCCCGCGGTGCGGGCCAGGCGGCGCGCCGCGTACTCCTGGGGCGTCGGGATGGGGCTCAAGCCCCGGCCGGCAAACATATCCTTGAACAGGCCCACCATTTCGGCGTGGATCAGGCCGTTTGAAGCCAGCACTTCCCTGCTGTCGAGCCGAAAAGGGCCACCCGAAAAGTCCGTCACTTTGCCGCCCGCTTCCTCGAGCAGCAGGATGCCGGCCGCCGTATCCCAGGGGTTCAGATTGAACTCCCAGAAAGCCTCGTAGCGGCCGCAAGCCACGTAAGCCAGGTCGAGCGCGGCCGAGCCCGCCCGCCGCACTCCATGGGAGCGCAGGGTGAACTCGTGGTAGAAGTGAATGTTCGGATTGTCGTGCCGCTTGCGGCTGGGGAAACCGGTCGCCACCAGCGACTCGGCAAGATCCGGGATGCGCGAGACGCGCATCGGCTCGCCGTTGAGAAATGCGCCGCGACCCTTCTCGGCACAGTAGAACTCATCGCGCATCGGGTCGTAGATCACGCCGGCGACCAGCGTCCCGTCGTCACCCGGGCCCGCCTTGCCGGCCCGCTGTTCCAGGCCCATCGAGACGCAGAACTGCGGCACACCGTGGGCAAAGTTGGTGGTTCCGTCGAGCGGATCGACATACCAGCGGAATTGCCGCTCCATGCCTTCGCGCGTTCCCTCTTCACCGTACACGCCGTGCTCGGGCCAGACTTCGCCGATGCGGGTGCGGATCAGTTTCTCAACCGTCCGGTCGGCCACGGTCACCAGGTCGACATCGCCTTTGTACTCGGTAGCGACGCCGGCGGCCAGAAATTCGCGAAGGCGCGCACCCGCTTCGCGGGCGATCTCCGCCGCCTTGGGAACAAAGACGAACTGCGATGGAGGAACGGCCCCAATCCCGCTCAAGGATCCGCTCACAGGCCGACCCCGCCCGTTGCTGACGTGAGCGCGCTGTCGCGGCGCTTGCCCGTCTCGGTGATGGTGCGGATCTGGTGCTTGTAGATAAACAGGTTGGGCTTGCCTTCACGCGTGAGGCGCAGCATGCCGTCATCGAAGTACTCGATCCAGCCGCGTACGGTTTCGCCGTCGCGCAGCTTGATCGTCACCTGGACCTGGCGATCGCTCAGCGAACGCAGGTAGAGCGCTTCCTGCCCGGTTTCTCCCGGCGGAGGCGTCTTGGAGCGACGGCGGGAAGGCAAGGGGGGAGTCATGTTGCCATTTTAGATGCAAAGGACAGAGAACAGAGATCAGAGAACAGAGATCAGAGGCCGAATACCGAAAATCAAAAACAGAGATCAGAGACCAGATACCAAAAAATGAACAATCTCTCGCGAACTTCTCAAAGGGGCCTCAATTCTGTGACCCGGGTTCCAGTCAGCCTCAGCGGTGCCGTTGACTCGGCTCTCCCGATCTCTGTTCTCTCAGTCTACCGGCCGAGGGCGTGGTGCAGCGGGAGGGTCCGAATAGTAGCCGGTGCGGCAACGAATGTTGAAAGCATTGGCAGCAGCCCGGGGCACCGTTACCTGCAGGCGATGGAAGTTAAGCCCCAGTACCTGGTCGTGGGGATAATAGCCGAGCAGATATTGCGTGCGCAGGTCGTCACTCACCTTGGCAAACGCCTTTTCGAGCCCGCCTTCTGAGGCGTAGAAGCTTTTGCCGCCGGTCTCCTGCGCAAGCGTGATCAGGGCGTGTTCTCCGCCCAGGTCGCGTCCGGCACTGGCCTCGATGGGCACATCGATGATGGAGTAGATCATGACTTCGCTGCGCAGCGCCTGTTCGAGCGCTTCGGCATAGCTGGTGCTCTTGGCCGTGTCTCCACCATCGGAGACCAGCACCAGCACTTTGCGGCCTTGCTTTCTGGCAAGGTCGCGGGAGGCCAGGTAGATTGCGTCGTAGAGCGCGGTCGCATCGCCACCCCGTAGCGCGCTAAACCCGTGATCGAGTTGAGCGATCTTGTTGGTGAAATCGACGAGCTGGCGCACGTCGGTGGCGAACTCAATGAGGCTCATCTGATCCTGCTGGCGGAGCAGCGCGTGGATAAAGTGCTTCCCCGCGTCCGTTTCGACGTACCGGTCTTTGTAGGTGCTGCCGCTGGTGTCAATGGCCAGGGTGAGGTTCAACGGGATTTCCGACTGGCGCTCGAATATGGCGATTTTCTGCGGTCGGCCGTCTTCCGAAACCTGGAAGTCATCCTTGGCGAGGCCGCCCACGATCGCGCCGGTATTGTCGGTGACGTTTACGAACAGGTTCACCAGCTTCACGTCCATGCGGAAGGTGGTGTCCTGGGCGGCAAGGGAGAGCGGCGCCAGCAATGCCAGGCAGGCAAGGCCCTTGACGAGGCTAAGAGGCATGCGGAGCCTCCGTCGCGTCTACCGAGATCCCCTCGGGGAACGGTTCGCCCGCTGCCCATACCGCGCCATCGACAAAGGTTTCCTTTTTCCAGATCGGCACAGTCTTCTTCAAGGTGTCGATCAGCCAGCGGCAGGCGTCAAAGGCCGGCGCGCGATGGGCTGAGGCAACCACGATCAGGACGCTGGTTTCGCCGACCTCGAGCCGGCCCAGCCGGTGAACCAGGGTTACACCGCGGACGCTGAACCTTGTGATCGCATCCCGAGCCAGCTCGTCCATCTGCTTCAGGGCCATCTCGTCGTACGCTTCGTAGTCGAGGTGGAGGGTCTGCCGGTTGCGGGTGTGATTGCGCACGATGCCGTCGAACACGACCACGGCGCCGTCCTCGCCCCGCTTCGCAGCCGCGACGAGCTTGCCGGCATCGATGGCATCGCGGGTCAGGAACGTGATCACCGGCGATTCGGAGTCGGCCGCCGCGCCCGAAACGCCGCCGGAGACGGGAGGCAGAAGTCCGACTTCATCGCCGTCGCACAGCACCCGGGCGGCCACTGCATACTCGGCATTGACGCTCACGGCAATGCCGCGCAAAGCGGCCGCGAGCCCGGCGCGGTGATGCGCCAGGCGTTCGAGCAGATCGGCAACGGTCGACCCGTCTTCTAACTCGATGCTCGAGCCCGCAGAACCAAGCCAGTCCTTCAAAACACCAAAGGTAAGAATGTGCACCCGCATCACTTAAAGAGCATACCGCCTGCAAGTCTTAGACGCGCACGAGGGCCTGAAGTGGTCGGAGGAACGGAATGCGGATTTCGCAATTTTGGAAAGGAATGAGGCAAACAGAAAGGCAAGCGAGCGTTTTCAGAAGGGCCCGAACACTCGCTTACCGAAATGAAAATCTCTCCGAGTTGAACTACATGCGTCGCCGTGGTCGTCTAGCGTATTTCATCACTCGAGAGAGATAGCTCGCACGCAGGTCGCTTGCAACGGACGGAATGGCGATGGTTTTCGTCAGCCGGAGCCGCAGGCGAAATCGCCGACGCGCTGATTTGCGTGCCGTTTTCGACGTTGTGCGTGCTTTATTCTTGGTTCGTCTTTAACATAACCGCCGGGAACGCGCGCATGCTTGCGCACTATCAAGGAACGCAGGACTGCCACTGGCGCGAAGGTTGTAGGCGTGATCGATGCCCTTCAGCCGGCGGGACGGCGCAGTTTCGGCATCAGGGCTTGGGGGTTTCAAACGGTACGGCCGCGAATCTCGGGAATTCCGGAAGGAGAGGGCCCGTGCCGAGTGGTAGCGATCTCGACAAGCAAAAAAAGGGGGAGGCCGGAGATTCTTCGGGCCTCCCCTGATGATCCGGTGCCTCAGGCTGCGGCGCTTGCGGGCTTATCCTGAGACTGGGCAGCCGGAGCTAATGCTACCGGCTGCGCCTTGAACAGCGGAAGAGCGACCGCGAGCACGTCCTCGATGTGCCGGGCGTAGTGCACGGTCACTCCCTCCATCAGCTCCGGCGTCAGATCTTCTTCCACATCCTGGCGATTGTCCGCGGGCAGGATGATGGTTTCCACTCCTGCCCGGCGTGCGGCCAGGAACTTTTCCTTGATCCCGCCCACCGGAAGCACATTGCCGCTCAGGGTGATCTCCCCGGTCATGGCGGTCAGGGGCCGCACCGGGGTATCGGTCAGCAGCGAAGACAACACCGTGGCCATGGTGACACCCGCTGAAGGGCCGTCCTTGGGGATGGCGCCTGCCGGCACATGAATGTGCAAATCGATCTCCCTGGTGAAGTCTTCGGCCAGTCCCAGCATGCCCGCGTTGGACCGTACCCAGGTCAGCGCAGCCTGCATCGACTCCTGCATCACCTCGCCGATCTGCCCGGTCATCGCAAATGATCCCTTGCCCTTCATCTTGTTGGCTTCGATGAAGAGGATGTCGCCGCCGGCCGGCGTCCAGGCCAGGCCCACCGCCACCCCAGGCCGCTTAACCCGCTCGGCGATCTCGGTATCCACTCGAACCTGGATGTTGCCCAGGAACTCTTTCAGGATGTCGCGCGTGACAACCAGCTTTTCCTTCTTGCCTTCGACGATCCGGCGCGCCTCCTTGCGGCACACCGTGCCGATGACCTGCTCCAGTTTGCGTACGCCCGCTTCCCGAGTGTAGTGGCGGATGATATGCCGCACCGAGTCCTCTGGAAATTCGATCTGCTCCGACGTGATTCCGTTTTCCCTGATCTGGCGCGGAATCAGGAAGCGGCTGGCGATGTGCACCTTCTCTTCTTCGCTGTAGCCCTGCAAGGGGATCAACTCCATGCGGTCCAGCAGCGGGGGCGGCACCGTGTCGAGCATGTTGGCGGTGCAGATAAACAGCACCTTCGACAGATCGAACGGCACGTCGAGGTAGTTGTCGCGGAACGTGTTGTTCTGCTCCGGGTCCAGGGTCTCAAGCAGCGCCGAGGCAGGATCGCCGCGGAAATCGCGGCCGAGCTTGTCGATCTCGTCGAGCATGATCACCGGGTCGTTGGTTTCGGCGCGGCGAATGCTCTGGATGATCTGGCCGGGCAAAGCACCGATATAGGTGCGCCGGTGGCCGCGGATCTCCGCCTCGTCGTGCATGCCGCCGAGGGAAATGCGCTGGAACTTGCGGCCCAGCGCGCGGGCGATCGACCGGCCGAGGCTGGTTTTGCCCACTCCGGGAGGACCGACAAAGCAAAGGATGGGTCCCTTCATATCCGGCTTCAGTTCGAGCACGCTCAGGTAGTCCAGGATGCGGTCCTTAACCTTCCTCAGCTCGTAGTGGTCCTGGTCGAGAATCTCACGCGCCTTGTTGATGTCGATGGTGGAGCCGGAGCTCTTGGCCCAGGGCAGGACGGCAAGCCATTCGATGTAGTTGCGGGTGAGGGAGTAGTCGGCGGCCATGGGCGACATGCGCGAAAGCCGGGTGAGCTCCTTGAGAGCTTCCTTTTTGACGTCTTCAGGCATGCCCGCGTCGTCGATCTTCTTGCGCAGATCTTCGATTTCGCGCTGGCCTTCGTCCTGTTCGCCAAGCTCCTTCTGGATGGCCTTCATCTGCTCGCGGAGGTAGTAATCGCGCTGCGACTGCTGGACCTGATCCTGCACCTCGTTCTGGATCTTGGCGCGCAACTGCTGCACCTCGATTTCCTTGGCGAGGTGGGTGTTCAACAGCTCAAGGCGGGCGGGAATTCCCGGAGTTTCGAGCAACTGCTGCTTGTTTTCGGTGGTCAGGAAGGGCAGCGACGAGGCGACAAAATCGACCAGACGGCCGGGATCTTCGATGTTGGCGGCGATGGTCCGCAACTCATCCGACAGGGTGGGGGACTCGGTCACGATCTGCTGGAACTGGCTGATCACCATGCGGACCAGGGCCTCCACATTGGAGGAGGGCTCGACCTGTTCGGAGTCCATGGTCTCGACCTCGGCAACCATGAAGGGCTCGGTCTGGGCATAACGGACAAGGCGAACACGCTCCACTCCCTCAGTGAAGACAAAGCGACTCTGGTTGGGCATGCGCACGATTTTGTGGACCGTGGCCAGGGTGCCGACTTCATGCATGTCCTCTGGGGTCGGAGCGTCCTGGCGGGGATCCTTCTGCGCCGTCACGATGATGGAGCGGTCCTCGCCCAGCGACTCAATTAGCTGGATCGAGCTCTCCCGGCCGACCGTAAGGGGCAGAACGGCGTGAGGGAAAAGAACAGTATCGCGGACAGGAAGAACGGGGATCCGCTTGATGGTCGGTTTAGGATCAGCGGGACCAAGAATCTGTGGTGGTACTGGTGGCTGGCTCGGCATTGAGTGTCCTTTTGTCAACTTTACCTACATTAGACAGCGCAAGCTTGTCAAAAGTTGCAGAAACCGGTAGCTATTCCGGGGGTCGCCCAAACCGCTTCTGCTCAGTAAATTACGACAGCGCTTCCCGTTTGGTTCCGGGGTGCCCTCGCAGCCTGCGCCGGGGTTTTCTCCGACTCATTGGCGGCGGACCCGTAACGCACCTGTTCCGCAAACGTTATCGGCCACGCCCCATGAATCATGAGGGTGGCCGATCGAACGAGGGGGGGCAAACTGGACGCGGCGGGGGAGCATCGAGAGCATTCCTTTCGCGCAAGGCGAAAAGATCGAATCCCGCAGGTGA
The DNA here is from genome assembly GCA_036489245.1 of Occallatibacter sp. Classification (GTDB taxonomy): domain Bacteria; phylum Acidobacteriota; class Terriglobia; order Terriglobales; family Acidobacteriaceae; genus Telmatobacter. The sequence continues at coordinate 14,887 of DASXGD010000189.1, forward strand.
GGCGCTTACCTGGGACTGGGGTCCCGCTCCTCCTCCTGGATAGCGGACTTGATTTGTTCCCACACGCGATCTGACGGGTCTTCGACCGGAAAGAGTTCGCGTGCGGCCGCCGCGATGGTCTCAAGGTCTGAGAGCAAGGCCTTGCAAAGTTCACAGCTTTCGAGGTGTGGATCCCCCGAGACGTCCAGGCCTGAGCCGATCAATTCGGGCAAATGTTCCTGGAACTCCTGGCACGACGTAACTTTGCGGTATTCGATCATCGCCGCCCCTCCCTTCGGGGAAACGTACGCATGGCGTCGCGAAGCTTGAGCCGTGCTTTGTGCAACTGGGATTTGCTATTACCGATGGAGCAATCGAGCATTGCGGCGATTTCATTATGCTCGTACCCCTCGATATCGTGCAGCACAAAGATGAGGCGGTAACCTGCCGGGAGGTCAGAGATGGCACGTTCCAGGGCCAGGCGATCAATGGATCCGGCCAGAGAGAGGTCGGGAGCTCCAAAGCTCCGGCCTGGCCCCTCTTCCGGTGTAGGCTCCATAGCTTCGTCGAGCGAGATGAGCGACAGGCCCTTTTTGCGCAGATGCATCAGAACCACGTTGATCGCGAGGCGATGCAGCCAGGTGGAGAATGCCGAGTCTCCTCGGAACGTGGCGATCTTACGATGCAACTGCAGAAATGCTTCCTGGGTGAGGTCTTCCGCTTCCGCTACGTTTCCGACCATGCGCAGACAAAGGGAGTAGATGCGCCTCTTGTGGAGCGCATACAGTTGAGCGAAAGCATAATGATCGCCGGCCTGAGCACGCATGAGGGCATCGGCATCCGAAGAGAGTGGCGCGGGTGCAGGAGCTGCTGGAGGCGGATCCTGAACAGCCGGCTCCGATGGTCCGCCAGCGCGCGACGCCGTAGGATCAGGGGGATGTGCGGTGAACCTGGGTTGCGTCATTCGTTTCCTTGAGGGATCAAGTTGAAGACTGTTTACAGCTGCGCCGCTCATTATTCCTCGTTAGTATAGGTGCAGCGGTTTAGAGTGGCGGAACACGGTTGAAGCTGACCGGAACGGGGCCCACGCTGATATCTCGTTAGATGCAGTTTTTTGGCCTGGCGCGTTTTCGCGATTTATCTGGAGAAGATTTTGCGGTCCATTGCTCCGAGGCGGTGCGGCAGTCGGTGCGGCTGGGGCATTTTTCTTTTGTGCTTCATCTTAGGTACGACATTCACGGGCGTCCGGGGAATCTGTCAAGCTCCCGCAGCGGCGCCGCTTGCGCCCCACGGCGATGATTCCGCACGGAGAGCCACAAACCAGGAAAGCGCAAAGACATCCCTCCCGGCCCGTGCGGCCGAAGGAGATCCCATTGCCCAATGGGAAGGGTTGACCGTACGCACGATCTCTTTTGAAGGAGTACTGCCCGACCGGCTTTCTTTCCTTCACGGTCATCTCGCCCAGACCGAAGGGGCACCACTCGACCGGGAGAAAGTGGCCGCGAGTCTGCGCGATGTATTTGAAACGGGACTTTTCGATTCCGTCGAAGTTTCCGGACAGCGGCAGGGAGACGCGGTTGACCTGGTCTTCGCCGGCAAGCCACGCATGTTCATTGGCGTGGTGACCGTGGACGGGGCAAAGGGAGCCACGCTGAACACGCAATTGGAAAGAGCCAGCCGCCTGAATGCCGGAACGCGCTTTACGCAGAGGAAGATGACCGAAGCCGTGGAGCAGATGCGAGGTGTCCTGGTCGATAACGGATTCAACGAATCGAAGGTCAGCTTCGATTTGCGTCCGAATCCCGAGCAGCAACTTGTCGACATCGCTTTTCACGTTGTCTCCGGTCCGCAGGCGCGCGTGGGGTCCGTGGCCCTGACTGGCGATGCGGGTATGACGCCGGATGAATTCCGGCGCCACGCGCACTTGAAACAAGGTGCGGCCGTCGACCGCGAAACCGTGAACCGCGCCTTGAACGGAGCGCTCAAGTTCTATCAAAAGCAGAGACGATTGGAAGCGGAGATCAAGCTGGATTCGCAGAAGTACTCGGCGCGCAAGATCGAATTCAGCTTCACCGCCAACAAGGGTCCGATCGTGCGCGTGCTCGTGGAAGGCGCGCCGCTGGAGAAAGACCGACTGAAACGGCTCATTCCGGTCTTCGAAGAAGGAACGGTCGACGATGACCTGCTGAACGAGGGTAACCGGCGCCTGCGCGACTATTATCAGAGCCTGGGCTACTTCGAAGTGAAGGTGGACCACAACCAGCAGTCCCTGAGCCAGGGCGAGGTGGCCATCAAATACGTGGTCCAGCTGGGTATTCGGCGCAAAGTGGCCAACGTTGCGGTGGAGGGAAACCACTACTTCGATTCTGCCACTCTCAAAGGGGTTCTGAGCGTGCACGAGGCCAACGTGCTCGACCGCCACGGCGTCTACAGCCAGGCCCTGGTATCGGCGGACATCAGCGCATTGGAGGCGCTCTATCAGAACAATGGATTCTCGAAGGCGAGGATCACGCCCGAGACCAGCTTCACTGAGAATCTCCCGGATGACCCTCCCGGCCGCCGTTCCAAATCCGCCGCTCTGAAGGTCGTCTACCAGGTTGAAGAGGGCCCACAGCAGCGCGTGGGCACCGTCAAACTGGAGGGGAACGATCATGTGGATGCAGAGAAGCTGATACCGCTCATCAATACGGAATCGGGTCAGCTGTTTTCACCGCGGCTCCTTGCCGGAGACCGCGATGCGCTGGTGACCGATTACCTGAGCCGCGGTTTTGACCAGGCGCGCGTGGACGTGGAGCAGAGCAATGAGCCCGACGACCCGACCAAGGTTGATGTTGCGTTTCATATCCTCGAGGGGCGCCAGATCTTCGTACGCAACGTGCTGCTGACGGGCCTTTCATTCACTCGCAAAGACACGGTCGCCCGCGCCATCACGTTACATCCCGGGGATCCTCTGGACGAGTCGGCTTTGATTGAAACGCAGCGCAATCTCTACGATTTTGCTCTCTTCAACGAGGTCGATGCGGCGGTGCAGAATACCAGTGGGGGCGAAACCTACAAAACAGTCCTCCTTCATGCCGTGGAGGCGCGACGCTGGACGCTGACGTACGGCGCCGGCTTTGAGGCTCAGACCGGTACGCCCCAGAATAACTGCGCAGGGTATATCGCCAGCGGCGTCGAGTGCTCGCCAAATGGACGAACCGGCGTCAGTCCCCGGGTGGTGTTCAATGTTACGCGCAACAATCTGTTCGGACGCGAGCAGTCGGCCTCGTTGCAGGCCACCTACGGTTTGCTCGAACAGAAGATCAACGCTATCTATCAGAATCCTCACTTTCGCGGGAACAGGAACCTCGCTTTGGCGTTTACGGGAGGATATGCAAACAGCCAGGATGTGACAACCTACGTGGCATCCCGGCTGGATGGCGGAATGCGCTGGACGCAAAGTTTCAACCGGGTGGGATCGGGGGTACTGCGCGCCAATACATTCATTTATGAATTCGATTACCGGCGCGTTAAGGTGGCCGAATCGAGCCTGCAGGTGTATCCGAGCGTAGTGACGCTGTACGCAACCGCCGTAAGGGTGGGCGGTCCGGCTTTCACGTGGCTTCGGGATACGCGTGACAGCCCTATAGACGCGCATCGAGGTTCCTACTGGAGCTTCCAGGAATTCCTGTCCACAGGGCAGTTTGGAGCAGAAGCCAATTTCAATCGTCTCGACTTGTCCAACTCAAGCTTTTACGGTTTCGACAAAAATCGATTCGTGCTGGCGCGCAATACACGCTATGGCCAGGAGAGAGCCTTCGGCAGCGACAACGCGCGACTGATCCCGCTGCCCGAACGCCTGTATTCGGGCGGTGCTACTTCTCAGCGAGGATTCTCGAGCAATGCAGCCGGGCCTCGCGATGGCGAGACCGGCTTTCCCATCGGGGGAGCGGGGGTGCTGATCAACAGCACCGAACTTCGTCTGCCGCCGCCAACTCTTCCCTATCTCGGTAACGCCGTAAGCTTTGTGCTCTTTGAAGACATGGGAAGCGTCTTTACCAATGCCGGCGATGCCTGGGCAAGCGCCCTCCGAATCCACCAGCCCGATCGCGATGTGTGCAAGGTATTGAACGAACCTCCGATTCCCAACCCGGTTCCGGAAGGTCCGGTCACTTCCACCGGCAAACAGGGGCTCTGCAGTTTCAACTATTTCACCCATGCGGCCGGACTAGGATTGCGTTACCATACGCCCGTCGGGCCCATTCGGCTCGACTTCAGCTATAACCTCAATCCACCGATTTACCCGATCAACATCAACTACTCACTCTCGGTTCCCGACAGTGAACCCCACGTCGGCCAGGCCGGCCATTTCAACTTCTTCTTCAGTCTCGGACAGACCTTCTGATGGGCGTGCTTTATAGAACTCGATGGAGCGTGAAACGGGTCGCAGTTCCGGGGCTGGGTGCGGTTCTCGCAGCGGCCGCTGCCGTCGCGGCCACCTGGGGGCAAGCGCAGCCTGCCGGTTCCTCTTCGAGGATGCTTGATCGTGTGGTTGCGGTGGTGAACAACCAACCGATCCTGTGGAGCGACATTGCGAACGAAGTCCGGTTTGCGATCCTGGATCCCGAGGCCAACTTAACCGCGACGCTAATGCCTCAGACCGCCCTTCAAGAGCTCATCAGCCGCACCCTGATCCAGCAGCAGGTCCGGCAGGAAGATATTACCGCCTCGCAGCCCAAAACCGAGGAGGTGGAGGCACGGGTTAAGGAACTGCGCAAGGAACTACCTGCGTGTGTGCGCATGAACTGCGCAACCGACGCGGGCTGGGAGAGTTTTCTGAGCGCCAATGAATTGACCTCCGCCCAGGTTGAGGGGTATCTCTCCCTTCGCCTGGAGATGATCCGTTTCATCGAGATCCGTTTTCGCCAGGGAATTCGCATTTCGCAGCAGGACATCGAGGCTTACTATCGCACCAAGCTGGTCCCGATGTATGCCCCGGGAACGCGAGTACCTCCGCTGAGCGACGTAGCCCCGCGCATCGAAGAGATCCTGCTGGAGCAGCAGGTGAATGTCCTCTTTGACTCCTGGCTGGATAACCTCCGCAAGCAGGGAGATGTCGAAATTCTCGATCCCGCGCTGGAGACCGGAACCAAGTCAGCCTCGGGGAAGGAGGCGGTGAAATGAGCCAGGTCGAAATCAAGGGACCTCCGGCCCGTCCGCGCCGCAGGCGACGCCTGCTGTGGAATACGGCGGGCCTGTCTATCGCCCTCCTGATGGTGATCGGAACGCTCTGGTTCTGGGTTAATTCGCATCAGTTTGAAGAACTGGTCCGGGGACGAATCGTGTCGTTCCTCGAAACAGCCACGGGCGGCCGGGTGGAGATTCGCTCATTTCACTGGCGCTTGATCGATCTTGAAGCCGAAGCCAGCGGCCTGGTGATACATGGACTGGAGGACCCCGGCGACGCTCCCTACGCCGCAGTTGAAAGCCTGCGCGTGGGTATCAGCGTCTTCGGCTTTTTCAGTCCGCGCATCCGCTTGCGCAACCTCGAAGTGGTCAAGCCCCAGCTTCACCTGATTTACTATCCCAACGGATCGACCAACCAGCCGCAGCCCCGGGTTAAGAAAACGGCAGAGAGGCCTTTCCTGGATACGCTGTTCGATCTCCAGGCCGGGCACGTTGCGATCGAGCAGGGAATGTTCGATCTGGACAACCGGGCCGCGGCGTTCGATTTTGCCAACCGGTATCTTCCCCTGGATTTCGAGGCCAACGACCTGTCGCTGGTGTTGAAATACAATCGCGCAGAAAAATCGAATCCGGAGAGCTACCATATCGACGCCGGAGTGCACGACCTGATGTTGCAACGCGGCAGTCGCCAGCCGTCTGCCCCTCCCCCGGCTCTCCACGCGTTGTTCCAGGTTTCGCTGGATCTTGCTCGCAACGCCGCTTATCTGCGTTCCATGCGGATTACTTCGAGCAGCCGGGGGGTCAAGGACCGGACACTTGAAGTGTCTGGCGCGATGACGGATTTCGCCCATGCCCGATGGCAGGCAAGAGTTGCGGGCGAGTTCGATATGCGGCTGCTGAACCCGATCATGGA
>DASXGD010000220.1:0-1736 GCA_036489245.1 Occallatibacter sp.
TCACGCATTTCGGCGAACAGGTTCCCATGAAGCGGCCGGCACAGCCCTGCGAACTCGCACCCGTCTACGTCATGCTTGCGAGTGAAGAGGCGAGCTATGTGTCCGGCGCAACCGTCGCGGTGACCGGCGGCAAACCAATCATCTAAGACCGACCGTCGGCATTCGATGGACGGTCCCGGTCTAACTGGTTGGTTTCAATGCTGGTGGGCGATGCAGGGATCAACCTGCGACTCCTCCCGTGTGAAGGGAGTTCCTGCTAATTGATTTCTTTGGTTTTCTAGGGGTCGCCCCCGCACGACTCTTTCGGCGCCGGGAGGAGGTCCGACTTTCTCGCCTCCTCGCTCGGGTCCAGGTGCTCGTAAACGCCGGCCGCCTGGGAAGGGCGCGCCATTGTCAGGAGGGGCACAGCGGCGCGGCAGCGGCCGTTGTGGCAGCGGGCTCTTTGCACAGCCAGGGCCGTCCACGGGGTTCCTTGGTAGCGAAAGGCCAAGATTGTCGCGCATAGCGCGAAGGCGCAGATGCAGCGCTCCATCTGCGCCACAAATTGGGGAGGGACCGGGGGGTGGGCAGGAGGGTCAAGCAGGGCCCGATCAGGCCCGGCGGCTCCAGGCAAGCCCATGGCTAGGGTCGGGGCAGTTCCCGGCCGGCGACGACTGCAGGGCCGCCAGCGGGCTTCCCCGTGGTTCCTGGGGACCAATCGTGCATGATTCTTCGCGGACGCAATGTGGGTAAGCCTCGTGGAAGGTACAGCCGGTAACTCTGGTCTCGTTGGCGGGCAATTTGGTGCGCCAATGGCTGACGAGCACGTGGAGATACCAGAAACGTGGACGTGAACAAAGTCAGCCAGAGTTCGAAGCTCGCAGCCGGAATCGACAAGGAAAGATTCGTTTTCGATGAGGCTATCGAAAAGGATCGAGGCGTTAGCTCAACACCTTCTTTGCCGCTCTCCAAGCTCGACTCCGCCCTGACGGCTGATATATCCGCAGTTTCGCAGATCGATGCCGTCGCATCCATTCTGGAAGTGATGTGCCGCACGACTGGAATGGGGTTTGCCGCGGTTGCGCGGGTAACCAGGGACGGCTGGGTTGCCTGTGCCGTTCGCGATGAAATTGCTTTCGGGCTGCTGCCAGCGGCGAGCTTGACGTCAAGACGACGAAATTCGCGATAGCGGCCGGGCGGTCGTCATCGACCATGTGGCGGAGGACGATCAATTCCGCGGCCACCATACGCCGCGAATGTATGATCTGCAGAGCTATATTTCCATGCGGATCGTTCTCCTGAACGGCGCATTCTTTGGAACGCTTTGCGCGATCGACCCCCGGCCTGCGAAGCTAAACAGACCCGAGGTCATCGGGATGTTCAAGAATTTCGCGCAGCTCATCGCTTTTCATCTGGATGCGCAGGAACGTGCGGCGAGGCAGCATGCCGCTTTGGAGGATGCGCGCGAGGCCGCTGATTTACGCGAGCAATTCGTCGCCATTTTGGCTCATGATCTCCGCAATCCGCTCGCGTCGATTGATGCGGGCATCAATATGCTGCCGCATCGAAAGCCTGATGAGAGAACCCTGCGCGACATTGGCGGTCATATCGGCAGCAGCGCAAAGCGCATGGGGGCTCTCATCGACGATATGCTCGATTTTGCGAAGGGCAGACTGGGCGGCGGATTTTCTCTCGACCGCAATCCTGATGCGCCGCTATACGAGCATCTTGAACAGGTCATCGGCGAACTACGCGAT
>DASXGD010000230.1:0-3198 GCA_036489245.1 Occallatibacter sp.
GCGCCGCGCTCACGGGCTTTTCACTCCTGGTCGGGGTAGAGCCTGGAATTCCTGCCGTTCGCCTGAGCGGGCCGTGCTGATTCTTCCCGGACCCTGGCTTTGCGCAAGCCGTCGAAGTGCTCCGGTCCGGCCAAATTCGAATTGGTTGCAATTCCCGCCCGAACGTCAGACCCCCGCTTCAAGGACCCGTCCGAGACGCGCCAAAGCGGCCGCAGGGCTTCGCATGTCTGAGGGCGGCAGCGACTCGCGCCAAATCAAATATTTGCGCAGGGCAGCGGACAATGCGCTGCCAACTGCAAGCTAAATTGAACACAATTGACTGCTACATTTCAAAGTAACCGGGCGACGCTGGACTCGCCTTGAGGGATTTCGCTGAAGCATTCCACAAGCGGTGTGCCGAAGGGATGCCAATTGACCTATGTCGTCGACGAGAACTGCATTCGTTGCAAGATCATGGATTGCGTCGAAGTTTGTCCTGTGGACTGCTTCTATGAAGGCGAGAACATGCTCGTCATCCATCCCGACGAGTGCATTGACTGCGGGGTCTGCGTGCCGGAATGCCCAGTTGACGCGATCAAGCCGGACACCGACCCGGGGCTAGAGAAATGGTTGCGGCTGAATGCCGAATTCGCGAAAGTCTGGCCAAACATTACGATGAAAAAACCGCCTCCGCCCGACTCTATGGACTGGGAAAGGAAGCCGGACAAATTCCAATACTTCTCACCAAACCCCGGCGCGGGTGATTGATGTGGCGAGGGCCACCACCGTTTGCGGGCCCGACCCAGAGTTGCCCACCTGATGCGATCGGGCGCCAGAAGGCGCGGCAGCTGTCGAATCGTAAGCCAAAAGCTCGACGTTTTGGACAAGTCGCGCCGAGTGACTGTGACTGGGATTCAAGTTTGCGATCCGTTGCCAAAGCGGCCCTGATCCAAATAATTCATGCCACTTTAATGGGGCTCAAGGATCGGGCGGAGACTCCGGTGCCTGAAGAACAGAAGCCGGCGGTCTCGATCCGGCAGTCAATCACGCCGGAGTATTTGATCTGTCTGGAGGACGGCAAGCACTTCAAGTCGCTGAAACGGCACTTGGTGGGGCATGGCCTGACCCCGGAGCGATATCGCGCGAAATGGAAGCTTCCGTCTGACTATCCTATGGTCCCTGCCAACTATGCGGCGGTGCGGTCGGAGCTGGCGAAAAAGATCGGGCTTGGTCAGATTCGGAAAGGGGCTGGAACGAGAAAGCGCGGGCGCACGCTGATGCCGCCGGGTTAAGTATTGGGAAAGACGCCTCACGTCGCCGGATTGTCCGCCAGGGCGATGTCGGGCGAGTCGGCGAAGGCCGCAATCCCTCGTGCGCGAGTGCCGCCCCCGGGCTTGGGTACCTAGGCTGGCGCCGAGGCGCCAAACATATGCGCGCGGTGGTTGGGTGAACGAATAGCCAGCGCGAGCCTTCAACCTGGGTGATGATGATGCTCGGCTTTGCGAGCCTGGGCTTTATCGCTTATCGGAAGGCGCGGCCGACGAAAGCTTGCGCCGCGTGAGATCCGTTCGCAGCTAATAGTGTTGAAGGCCGCTCCCCCTAGTTTAGGGGCGGCCTTCCTCTTCATATCCACGCAAAGCCGTCAAAGCTTCATATCCACGCAAAGCCGTCAAAGCGCCTTCGTCGCCCGCGAGCCGGACGAAGAGCTAACCGTAAAGATCCGCTCGAGCTTCGTGGGGAGCGCCCGCACTTATGGCGCGCGCCGTGTCTGGCGGGACGTGCTCGGCGAAGGTTTCTCCTGCGGCCTGCACAAAGTCGAGCGCCTGATGCGGACGAACGCCCTGCGCGCTCGCCCACGGCGTCGGGGTCTTCCAAGAGACGACGGCGCCAGATCGCCGTCCGTCGCTCCCAACCTTCTCGATCGGCAGTTCGCCGCCGAGCGGCCGAACCGTCTACAATCCGGTCCGCAGGCATTCGACTATCGGATATCTCAGCCCCGTTGAGTTCGAACGAAAGAGCGGATTAGCTTAACTGCCTGTCCACGAACCGGCACCAGGCCAAAACGATGGGTAGTTCTCCCCATTGCCGACTTGGCTTGGCGGCTTCATTTTGCGCGCCCTCATCGTCGTGCGGTTGGGCATGCCATGGGCTTGTCCGGGATCGCACCTGGCGCGGTCAGGATCGCGAACCGTACTACGAGACGAGCCATGGTTGGGGGGTAGCCTGCACGGGTCCTGCGGGACGACGCGGGCTAAGGAGCATTGAAATGTTACGCCCTCTTCTCGCGCTGCTGATGATCCTGCTCGCCGCTCCCGCTTACGCGGGAAGCCGCTTCGGGGGCGGCTTTCATGGCGGCGGCTTTCATGGCGGCGGCTTTCATGGCCGCGGCTTCTCCGCATTCCATCGCGGCGGCGGTCGCTTCCGTGCTTTCTTTTTCGGTTACGGTTGCGGTTACAATTGCGGCTTCGGTTTCGACAGCAGGGGTTACGATTACGGCTATGGCTACGGCAATGGCAATGGCTACGGCAATGGCAATGGCAATGGCAATGGCAATGGCAATGGATATGGCTACGGCAATGGCTATGGCTATGGCGGCGGCGCGGAATATGCGGTCAGGCTCACCAACGGCCTGAGCGGCGGCTATGTCCCCGATCCCGTAGGCGCAGACATTCCGCCCATGACCTTTCCAACTAACTGCTGGGTCCGGCGCGCCGCTTACGATCCGTCCGGCGCCTATTTCGGGCAAGTCCTGGTCGACCTCTGCCGACCCTCGGATAGCGTGACTGTTACCGGCTTGAAAGCTCGGACAAAAACGCCTGATACAGCGGCGGGGACCGGCCAGCCCTCTCCTCTGCATCGGTCGGCTGCGCCCCAATCACCCCCATAAGTTCACGACCTAACATTCTCTGTCAGGCGAGTAAGGGCGTGGCAAATAGAGTTGCCTCGGCATGCAAGGCAATCGTAGGACCGGTCTGTCAGGTCGCGAAGGCTGATCTCCGGTCCGTATTTCGCAGCGAATCGAGCAAGACAATAGAACCGGCGGCGCGAGCAAACGCGGCAAGCAATTTTCACGACGACAAAGGGGTAGTGAGCAAGGCAATCCCGGTTGTCCATGCCGAGACGGCAGAGACGGTCTCCGCTCGTGTGAAGCACTGCGCGGTGCCAGTCAAAAAGCGGTCGTTCCAGACCACGTCCGTAGCCGTCGCAGTGGGCGGATAG
>DASXGD010000292.1:0-3875 GCA_036489245.1 Occallatibacter sp.
CCCGAAGTTGGCATTCAGCGCCCTCAGACCACCGATCAGAACCGTCATCTCGGGAGCGGTCAGCGTCAGCAGGTTCGCCTTATCCACAAGCAGCTCGGCCGCCGATCCCTCCTGTCCCTTCCGGATGTAGTTCCGGAACCCGTCTGCAATCGGCTCCAGTACGGCGAAGGAGTCCACATCGGTCTGCTCCTGCAACGCGTCTGCGCGCCCTGGCGAGAAAGGAACCTTGACGTCGTGGCCAGCCTTCTTCGCAGCTTCCTCGACGGCTGCGCACCCGCCCAGGACGATCAGGTCGGCAAGCGACACCTTCTTCCCACCGGATTTCGTGCCGTTGAAATCCTTCTGGATCGTCTCCAGCGCCTGAAGGATCTTGCCAAGTTCGAAGGGCTGGTTGACTTCCCAATCCTTCTGCGGCGCCAGGCGAATGCGGGCCCCGTTCGCCCCGCCGCGCTTGTCGCCGCCGCGGAACGTCGATGCCGAAGCCCAGGCCGTCGTCACCAATTGGGAGATGGAAAGTCCCGATGCCAGGATCTTGGCTTTCAGGGCAGCAATATCTTTCTCGCCGATCAGCTCATGATCCACCGGGGGAATGGGATCTTGCCACAGCAAGTGCTCCTTGGGAACGAGCGGACCAAGATACCGCGAGAGAGGCCCCATGTCGCGATGGGTCAGCTTGAACCAGGCCCTGGCAAAGGCATCCGCGAATTCCTGTGGCTGCTCGAGGAAGCGCCTCGAGATCTTCTCGTAGATCGGATCCAACCTTAAAGAAAGATCGGTAGTGAACATGATCGGCGCGTGCTTCTTCTTGGGATCGTGCGCATCCGGCACCGTTCCCGCCGCCGCTCCGTTCTTGGGCGTCCATTGGTAGGCGCCCGCAGGGCTCTTCGTGAGCTCCCATTCATACGCGAAGAGGTTTTTCAGGTAGTCGTTGTCCCACTTCACAGGGTTGGCGGTCCAGGCACCCTCCAACCCGCTGCTGATGGCGTGCACGCCGTTGCCGTTTTCAAAACTGCTTTTCCAGCCCAGGCCCTGTTCTTCGATGCCGGCTCCCTCGGGTTCGGGACCCACATACTTGATCGGATCGGCAGCGCCGTGAGCTTTGCCGAATGTGTGTCCACCCGCGATAAGGGCCACTGTCTCCTCATCATTCATCGCCATACGGGCGAAGGTCTCCCGAATATCGGTTGCCGCAGTGAGAGGATCGGGCTTGCCGTTGGGTCCTTCCGGATTCACGTAGATCAGGCCCATCTGAACAGCGGCGAGAGGATTTTCGAGCTGACGGTTGCCACTGTAGCGTTCATCTCCCAGCCACTTGCCCTCCGATCCCCAGTAAATGTTCTCCTCCGGCTCCCAGACATCTTCGCGGCCACCGGCGAAACCGAAGGTCTTGAATCCCATCGACTCGAGCGCCACGTTTCCGGTCAGGATGATCAGGTCGGCCCAGGAGATCTTTCGGCCGTACTTCTGCTTGATCGGCCAGATCAACCGGCGGGCCTTGTCGAGGCTCACGTTGTCGGGCCAGCTGTTGAGGGGAGCAAACCGCTGCGCTCCGGAACCCGCGCCGCCACGACCGTCGGCGATCCGGTAAGTCCCCGCACTGTGCCACGCCATTCGAATAAAGAACGGCCCATAGTGTCCGTAGTCCGCCGGCCACCAGGGCTGCGAGGTCGTCATCAGGGCATGAAGGTCTTTGATGACCGCCTTCAGGTCGAGGCTTTTGAATTCTTCCGCGTAATTGAAGGACTCGCCCATGGGATTAGACAAGGGGGAGTGCTGGTGCAGAATATTCAGATTCAGCTGATTGGGCCACCACTCCGCGTTGGATCGGAACCCACCCATAGCGGGCTTGCGGGAGCCATGCGCCACGGGGCACTTCGATTCGTCCAAGATGGCATTTTGATCGTCGACAATGGGCGGTCCGGGGGTCGTTGTCGTGCTGTCAGACATAAATTCTGCTCCTTAATCTCTGGTTAATCGTTCGTACTTATTCCACTTCCGTAGCTCGGTATTGCTACTCGTAGCGGGTCGTCTGTCGGAAATCTACGGACGTCATGATTACACAGCCGCCCGCGTAAAATCAGTGCGCCATTCAAAACCATAGAGCCTCGCCCCACCATATAGCTAATCAATTGTTCCTACAGTGACGATTGCTCTAGCCTATGATAGAAAGCACTTGAATAATCGAGGCCAATCCTATGAATCTTCAGGAGCTTCGCTACCTTGTCGCCCTGGCAGAGCACCGTCATTTCGGTAGAGCAGCCGAAGCATGTCACGTGAGTCAGCCGACCCTGAGCAGCCAGATCCGCAAGCTGGAGGACGAACTCGGGGTCACGTTGCTGGAACGCACCAACAAGCGCGTGGATCTTACGCCCGTCGGCAGTCAGATTCTCGTTCACGCCAGGGAAGCCCTCTCCCAGGCAGCGCAAATGGAAGCGGTGGCGCGGGCTGCTCGCGACCCCCTCGTTGGTCCTCTCAAACTTGGCGCAATCCCCACCCTGGCGCCCTACCTGATGCCCCTGATTCTCAAGCCTATCCACCATGCCTATCCGGGGCTGATCATCGAACTTTGGGAGGACCAGACGCGCGCACTCATCGAAGGGCTCCGCAACCATCGGCTTGACGCTGCCCTCCTGGCGACTGCGCCCGAAGTACCCGAGATTACGGAGATCGAGTTGTTCGACGAGCCGCTGCTTGCGGCGCTTCCATCGGCACACAAGCTGGCCACGGCTAAAACAGTGAGTGAGAAATCACTGGCCGGAGAACTGCTCGTGCTGGCGGATGGCCATTGCCTCTCGAATCATGCCCTGGAAGCTTGCGCGGCAAAAGCCGGGCCGGCGCGGAGTCCGTTTCAATCCTCGATGCAGGCCGCTACCCTCGACACCCTGGTGAACCTGGTGGCAGCAGGCTACGGCGCCACCCTGATTCCGGCGTTGGCGGCAAGGGCGATGAGTCACCTGGATATCGTGCTGCTTCCGCTTTCCGGGAACTCCGTTCGCACGATTCGACTGGCCAGCCGACCCGGATTTCCCCGTCCGCAGGCCCTTCGGGCACTGGAGAGGGTCATCCGGTCCCAAGTTGGTACTGCTCTGGGCGGTGGGGTACCTTAACAGTAACCCTGTTCACTGTGCAAAAATGGGCTTAAACTACAGGTGAAACCCGGAGAAGCCAGGATAAAACCGGGTAATTTTACGAAAAGCCCAGTTCCGGACTTCTTATCCACAAAAAGTCCGTGATGTTCCGTTGACCGTGCCTTGTGCTCTCCTTAGAGTCTGTAGTCATAGGCACAATTTCGCCCGCATGTTCGATGGCGAATGAGGCCCCAATCCCCCGGGAGTGGACATGCTGAAACTCAAGAAAATACATATTCTCGGCTTCAAGAGCTTCTGCGACCGTACGGAACTGATTGTGGGGGGCACCGGCATTGCCGTGGTGGTGGGGCCGAACGGGTGCGGCAAGTCGAACATCCTCGACGGGGTCAGCTGGGTGCTCGGCGAGCAAAGCGCCAAATCCCTGCGCGGCACTCACATGCAGGATGTGATCTTCGCCGGAACGCGAGACCGCAAGGCGCTCGGCATGGCCGAAGTGACGTTGACCATGGTCGATCCAGAGGCGTACGACGGGCCAATCCCCGTGGAGCCGGAGGTCGTGGTCGATCACCAGGGCCCGGTAGATTGGGATGAGGACGAAATTCGGCGACAGCGGGCAAGTGAAGCCGAAGAGATTGTGACCGCTGAACAGCCCGGACAGGTTCTTGACGAAGATTTGGACGGTCCGCCGCCGCTGGCGCAGGCCAATGCTGCGGTGGAAGGGCCGCAGGCGGTGGTACTCAAGATCCGGCGGCGCAAATTCCAGCGCACCTTTCAGAAGGGCGAAAT
>DASXGD010000300.1:0-1645 GCA_036489245.1 Occallatibacter sp.
GGCACCAGGCTTCCGCCCACGAATGCCACATCGGCTAACGCGTAGAGCGCGCCTAGTTCTCCAATCGTATCGACCAGCAGAACTCCGCCTGCCAGCGCTTCGCCCTGCCACTGCGATCGCCGAAACGACCGAATGCCCAACTGCTGTAACAAGATTGCGACGTCGTCGAAGCGCTCGGGATGCCGCGGCGCCAGAATCATCACTGCACGCGGATGCGCCACACGTAGATTCTCAAATGCCTTCAGCAGCGGAGGTTCTTCGTCCTCTACCGTGCTGCCACAGACCAGCACCGGCCCAGCGCCCTCTGCCGCCAGCGATTGGCGCAGCCTTTCGATAAGGGGCGGCGGAGAGGGTAGACTCACATCGAACTTCAAATTCCCTGTAACCTGAATGCGTCCCGGTTCCGCGCCAATCGACTGCAGGCGCGCGCTGTCCTCGGATGTTTGCGCCAGAAACAGGTCGACGTGCACCAGCATCTTCCGCAGTGCCCAGCGAAAACGAACGTAGCGCGGCCGCGACCTGTCTGAAATGCGCGCGTTGACCACCGCAATCCGCGCTCCGCTGGCGTGCGCTTGACGCAGGAAGTTCGGCCAAAATTCGGTTTCGGCGAGCACAACCAACTCCGGCTGCAAAGCCTGGAGATACGGCCGGATCGCGAAGGCGAAGTCCATCGGAAAGTAGAAAACGTTGGCTTCTCCAAAGCGCTTGCGCGCGAGTTCCTGTCCTGTGTCGGTCGTAGTCGATATCAGCACGCGATGCTGCGGAAAGCTCCGCCGCATCTCGTCCACGAGTCTGCTGACGGCGAGTACCTCGCCGACTGAAACCGCGTGCACCCAGATCACACGCCCCGCCCGCGCACCTGAGCCCGCAAACAGCCGCGCCGGTACTTTGCCCATGCGTTCCGCAAATCCGCTGCGGTACTTGCCGTGGCGCAGAATCTGATAGAGCCAATAGGGAAGGCTCACCAGCATCGCCAGGCCGAGCGCCAGACTGTAGAGAAGATAGCTCAAGTGGAGCCATTCTAAACCGCCTCGCCGGCGCCGGGCGTGCTGCCTTCTATAATTGGGGGATGCGGCCCCAATCTTCGCGGTTCATCCAGCGATCAGCAATTCTGGCGCTCTGCGCTGGCTTGTTTGCGCCGGTGTTGCTTGCCTCCAAGACCTTCGTCAAGCCGGTGGCGAAGACTGCCATCAACTATCCCGCGCACGATTTCCATCGCGACGAGAAAGCCGCCATCGCCGCCGACCCCTACGACACGCCGGAGAAGGCGAAGATCTTCACTGCCGATTTTGCGGCGCACGGCTTTCTCCCGATTTTTTTCATTGTGACCAATGACGGCGATCAGCCGATCTCAATCGGCAACATGGCCATCACGCTGCTCACGGCCCATCATTCGAAACTCACTCCCATCACCACTGACGACCTCTACCGGCGCCTCTCGAATCCGCAATCCAGCACACGCCCGAGCCCGCTTCCGTTGCCGCACAAAGCGAAGGGCGGGATCAGCCAGAAAGAAAGGGACGAGATTGAGTCTTCGCAATTCGCGGCCAGAGCAGTTGAGCCACACAGCACGCAATCGGGATTTCTATTCTTCGACATCGGAGGTATTTCGTCGCCCTTGGCGGGCGCCCTCATCGACATCACC
>DASXGD010000330.1:0-3305 GCA_036489245.1 Occallatibacter sp.
CGGTCTGCTGTGGACGCCTCTGTCGAGCGCCTTAAAGCGGGAAACCTGACCGGAAACAAATCCGTCAACTGTCGTTGAATGGTGAGGGAGTAGAGCCCAATCAACCAGAACAGAGGCCGGCAAGTTTCCTACACAATTCCCACAAACCGTGCGAGGTAAGTAGTGTCAATCTAGGTTTCTTTATCTTCTGGGTCAATAACCTTACGCGCCTATTAGGTTAGTTATCTTTTCAACCGTGCGGTAAATCATGAAAATAAAGGGGAATCCGCCTTAATAATCCTGCCATTAGAAATGGACGGGCAACTGGGGCTATTGCTCGTGGCGGATTTTCCACAGATGAATTTCTTGCAGATGCACGAGCGTCTCCGCCTGGAGTTACTGCGCAGAATACAGCGGGGAACGCTCAGCATATCCCTGCTCGCGCGGCAAACGGGCTTCGGTCAGTCGCACATTTCCAACTTCCTCCGCAGTCGGCGCCAGCTTTCCCTCGAAGCCCTGGACAGAGTGCTGCATGCGCAACACATGACCGCCGGAGACTTGCTGCCCGTAAAGTACACCCGTGGGGACTGGAACGGGGAGGACGAAAACGAAAGGATTCCCCTGGTGTCGCACGCCTCGGCTCTGTTTGAGCCGTTCATCCGCCCCAGCGCGATTCGAACCATGCTTCAATTCCCCGCTGCCCTTGTGGGAACCGCGCGGACGCGTTCGCCCAATAACCGCAAGACCTGGCAAAGGTTCGTTGCCATTTCAATCCCAGCGGCGGACGCTTCGCCCATGGAGCCCCTGGTATTGGCCGACGCCATCGTCCTCATCGACCGGCATTACAACTCCCTGATGCCTTATCGTCTCAACCGGCCCAACCTTTATGCAGTCCGAAATGGCGGACACCTCGCCCTGCGCTACCTGGACTTTCTGGTGAACCGCCTGGTGCTGCGGCCGTACAATCCCGTATTTCCCGTGGAACTGATCGAGGTTGCCCCCGGGGAATCGCCCGGGGATCTGATCGCCGGCCGAATCGTGCTGATCCTGAATGAAATCTAGGCCACGGTGGGGGCGTTTTCAGCAACCTGCTAGGGTCTCACCGGGAGCGGATTCACGCTGGTTCCGTTTGGCCGGAAGATGAATTCCAGAGTCCACTCGCTCGGGACAGCCTGGGAATTCGCCTGCGGGGGGCGAAATTTCCATTGACGCGCCGCTTCGAGAGCCTTGGCGCCAAAGTACCGGCTGCCGGACGATCGGATCGACGCGCCCGACACGACGCCCCTAGCATCAACCGCCACCTGAATCTTGACCAGGACCTTGCCGTGGATGGTCCGGGTCGCGGCGGAGGAGACGTCCGGCATCACCCGCTCCGTGACTTCGGCCGCCACCGGGGAACCGCTCGAAGCCTTGGGCGGCGCGGCCGGCGGCTGCGGAACTGCCGCTTGCGGAGCGGGCGCTGATGCAGCGGGCGCCTCAACGACCGGCGGCGCTGGAGGTTGAGCCCGGTGCCCTCGGGAGATTACAAATACAATCACCGCCAGTACGACGACCCCCGCGCCGCCGAGTCCGATCAGACTACGATGAGAACCGGTTCTCCGGCGCGGCTCTTCAACGATCGCCCTTGGCGCCGGCGTGGCCTCCGGTCTGGCCGGTAAAATCGGCGCGGAAACGGGCACTGAAACAACCTTGAGCCTGGCCGCAGGAATGGGCCCCGTATCGCGCTCCGTCGCCGGGACCGGAGCGGCATCGCCGCCCCCGAGCCGCGTTTTTATTGCCCGCACCGTAGCCCGGTCGCCGGGATGGATGCGCAAACATTGGCGCGCGATGTCGGCAAACGACTGAGGCACGGACGGCGGCAGTTGCGGATCCCGGGTTGTCGGCCCGTCCCAGATAGGGAAATGCTGGGTCAGGGCCTCTACCAGAGTCACCCCCAGAGACCACACATCCGACGCCGGGGAGCCGGCACCGTTTGCGGTTTCGGGTGCGTTATAGATGCCGGGCGCCGGCTGGGTCTTCACCCCTGCCTCACCAGGTACGCTGTCGAGCGGGAGTTTCAGCAGGTTATCGACCACCATGATGTTCGATGGCTTGAGATGGCCGAAAACAATGCCCTGGCCGTGGAGATACAACAGCGCATCCAGCACCGGGGGGAGCATTTCCTCTACTTCGTCAGGTGAGAGCGGCCGCTCCGGAATGATCTGGGCAAGATTCTCTTCCGCATATTCGGTGACTACATAGAGCAGGCGTACGCCGTCCATTTCGCCCCGCCCGCTCAAAAAAATCTTCATCAGGTGAGGATGAGACAGCTTCGCTGCCGCGGCCCACTGGTTCATTAGCGACTGAGCATCCTCGCCGTCCAACGGAACGAGCCGGATGGCGGCTTTTTTCGCGGGAGGTCCAGGCAGTTCGGTGCGGAAAACCACGCTGGTTCCAGAGTCACCCAGGCATTCAAGAAGGGGGAATCTGCCCTCGACGGTGCGTCCCACCCAATCGCTTCGGATCAATGCCGTATTCATCACCTGCACCATTCTATTCGACACAGCCGCCGCGTTTTCTCGATAGACGACCCCTGTACCGTATCCTCTTCGTCAGGACAACCGGGGCATGATGCCAAAAATGCTGATCATCGCCGATGACCTCACCGGCGCAGCCGATTGCGGCATCGCCTGCGGTGCCGGCGCGGTCGTGCTGCTGGGCAAACCCGATGGCCTCGTGCCGGACGCGGCCGTTCTGGCCGTCGACGCCGACACCCGCTCCATGGCGCCCGGGCAGGCCGCCGAAACGATCGCCGCCCTGGTTCGTTCCTATGACGTCAGTCCAGAGCGCGAGCGAGTTTTGCTTTACAAGAAGCTGGACTCAACCTTGCGCGGCAATGTCGCTGCGGAACTCGCGTCCGCGCTCAACGCCAGGCGTGGCCTGGCATCGCGTACCGAGAGAGTCGTTGCATTATTCGCGCCGGCTTCTCCCGACCACAGTCGCACGACTCTCTGCGGGCACCAGCTGGTGCATGGAATGCCGCTGGAACAGACGGACATGTGGCGAGGCGAGATCTCCCGTCCGCGCTCCAACATCGCAGAGATTCTCAGGGAGACGGGACTTTCGTGCGGAATGATTGAACTGGCGCTGGTTCGCGCCGGCGCGCGGTCTCTCGAAAATGCAATGATCCGGCTGGCGGGCGAGATGGATGTCCTGGTCTGCGATGCCGAGACCGACGCCGACCTCTACGCAATTGCAAAAGCGGCGATGGTCCTGCATCCAAAAACCGTGTGGTGTGGATCGGCAGGCCTGGCCCGCCAGATTCCGCAGGCTGCCGGATTTGCGCT
>DASXGD010000370.1:0-3209 GCA_036489245.1 Occallatibacter sp.
TGGTGTGGGCCGGAACGGAGAACGCGTACCGGCTGGCGAAGAAGTACAAGGTTAAAACGGCCTGGGGTGCAGATATCCTATTCGATGCGGGGGCGGCCAGCCGACAGGGAGATTATCTCGCTAAGATGGTGAAATGGTACACGCCTGCCGAAGCGCTCAAGATGGCCACGGCCGACAATGGCGAGTTAATGGCACTCTCCGGATTTATCAATCCCTATCCCGGCAAGCTTGGTGTTGTGGAAGAAGGCGCACTTGCCGATCTGCTGTTGGTCGATGGCAATCCGTTGGAAAATATCAAGCTAATCGAAGATCCCGACAAAAACTTTCTGATCATTATGAAGGATGGCGGGATCTACAAGAATACGGTGTCCAAGTGAGGACTCAAGGTCAGGATCGCGAAAGTGCTCGCTGCAGCCAGGCGGGGACTGCTAGCGGAGCGAGGCGGTAAATGTTCCACCCCTGACGCGGCTTCCCCCCGGGGCGGACCCGCGGCCGCGTGGCGAATGTCGGTAGAGAGACTGCCAGGAAGGCGACTGTGCTCAATACAGCCCTGCGCGGAATGGCAGGCGCGTTCGGCGCGCTGGCCGCGAAATACGATCTCTCCGTCCAAGTCACGCATGATTTGATCGACAAGATCGGGAATCAAGGGCGCGGGACCGAGATTATCGCCTCAGGGACAAGTTGCCGAAATCAAATTAGCGATCTGACGAACGCACGCCCGAAACACATGGCCGAACTGCTCGGGGAAGCGCTGCTCTAGTGGGCGGTCTGAGGCGGATCTGGGCTGCAAATCATACGGAAGATGTTTCTGTGGATGTTTCCGTTATTGACTACGCAAGACCACGCCTTAGCCTCGGCTCCATGAATCCAGTCGTTGCATCCGATAAACTTAAGCGCACTGAAGTCTGGGCCGTAGACAATGAGTCAGTTCATTGGGCTGGCGCTTTCGCCGTGTACGGCGGCCACGGCACAACGGCGTCTTCCACGATCGTGTACGAAATTGAGCCCGGAAAACGGCTCGGCTGGCACACCGATGCTACCGAAGAGACGCAGTACATCATCGCTGGAACTGGGGAATTGCACATGGAAGACGGCGGCACCTACCGTGTCGGTCCCGGCAGTGTTTTTGCCATTCCGACGCCCGTAAAGCACGACCTCGTTAATGTCGGTAAGGAAACATTGCGCGCCGTTGCTTTCTTTGCGGCTGCGATGTTCACCCAAAACTTCGACAACGTGATGATGCCGCCAAAGAGCCACATCCTCGGCTCTCCGAATCGAGACGGCTAGACGCCTCCCAAGCATCAAACGCGCGGAATGCCCGCATACTGGCGGGAAGGCTGTGCGTTATCCTTGCGGCTTCGGTGGTTCACCGGGCTTTGCAGCTTCGCCGGGTTTCGGCGGGGCGCCACCTGCGGGTGCGCCGCCCGGAATATCTTCGTCAGGAACCGCAAGGAGCTCGGGTTCAGTAAATGAATTTGGATGATTCGCGAGCTCCTTGCGTAACGCGGCAATTTGCTCCGCGGTAACGGGACTCGCGTTATTCCCCCACTCGCTTCGCTCGTACGTGATAACGTCAGCAAGCTTTTGATCGGTCAACGTTTTGTCCCAAGGCTGCATCACGGCAGAGCCGTACTGCTGGCCTTTTACTTTGACCGGGCCCTGTAGACCTTTGAGCACGATCATCGCCATCCGGTGCGAACCGCCGGTCGTAAACTCTGAACCGGCCAATGGCGGATACTGCCCTGGCACTCCGAGACCGGTCGCTTGGTGGCATGTCTGGCAATTCGCGGCGAAAATCTTCTTTCCGCGATCGTGCGGCGAAAGTTCCGCTGCCTGTTGGGCGCCCTGCGGTCCGGTAACCTTTTTCATCGTGGCCATTTCACCGCCGTATGGATCAAGGGCTTCACCGCTAAAGTTTCCTGAGTAACGGCCGAGATAAGCTCCGGCAAAAAATACTGCCAGTCCATATACTGCGATCAACCAGACGGAAAGCGGTTCGCGACCCACGCGCGGCTCGCGCTTCTCGCGTTGCACCGCGGCGTGCACTTCCTGAACGTCGGCAATCTCGCTATAATCCATGCCTTGGCCAGGACGGGGCTCAGGCGTTGGTGTGCTCTCGTTCATTTTGCTGGCTGTCCTCCAGGCGCAGGCGACGGCACCGGAGATCCGCCGGCTGCCGGTGCGGCTGATCTAACTTCTTTCAACGGATGTGATTGATTTCGGGCCATTAAATAAGCGACCAGACATCTTGCATCGAACGTCGGAATAATCTCCCACCCGTCAGGTGGCGCGTCGGAACCGGTAAGTTTCAAAGAGTCTGTTGAACGCGCGTCAGTGATGCGGCGCGCTCGATAAAGAAAGCGATACGACGGCATGTTCGAATCAAGATTGATACTGCGCGGCGAATAAAGATGCACATGATGCCACGCAGCAGAATACATCGGTGGCAGGCCACGCGTCTGCTCCGGCCACGGTGGCCCCGCCGAAGGTGATGCGCTTGGACTTGCGCCTGCAACGGCCGCTGTTGCGGGAGACTTTGAAGGTGGAGGAGCCGCCGGAGCGGGGCTGGTCGGCGGTTTCGATGCGCCCGGGGAAGCTGCCGCTCCTTGTGTTGCCGGGGAACTCGCAGGCGCAGGGCTTTCTTGTTCTGCCGGTGCGCGCGCGCCGATATTCGCGATGTCCTGACCCATGCGCATCTTCCCGAGAAAAACAGGTCGTTCGAAAATGTAATCGCGCGGCGCGCTGCGGCGATCGCCCCATTTTCGCTCGATATCCGCTCCCGCATACTCGGCGCGGACCTGCTGACTGTGACAATAGATGCAGCCGTTCGCAGCGTAAACGCGCGCGCCGCGCGTGACCATTCCCGATTGCGGCATCGGATAAATGTCTGTGCCTTCTTCATCGGACTGCGGATTAAGATGTCCGATTTGCCAATTTGGAATGACGGTCAATCCTACCCAGGAGAACGCAAGTGTCCCGAAGATTCCGAGAAAAAGAGGGGCGAGTCCTTTCATTAGTGCGCCACTTCGGCTCCCTCCGTTTCGACTGGATTAAGAAATGTGGGCACCGTCGATTTGCGACCCAGGCCGAAAAGCATCAATCCGAAGTGATACGCAAAGATGAAGTGCGACACCGTCAGCAAAATGCCGGATAGGCTGCGTCCGCGCAGGTAAGGCAACACCGATTCGACGCTTTCACTGAAAGCGAGC
>DASXGD010000406.1:0-8950 GCA_036489245.1 Occallatibacter sp.
ATATCCATCGGTCCGCCGGGAATATTCCAATAGACCTGGTAGGTGGAAACAAAATCCACGCTCCAGGTTTTCACCCAGCGCTGGAAACCTGGCCAGGTGTCTTCGCCGGGGTCGGTGGCATAGCGCGGCGCCAGCGGCTCCACAACGTGAAACACCCGCCAGTTGCGCCACGTCCAGACCGCAAACGGGGCCAGGCCCAGCAGCAGGCAGGCGATCGCGATGCGAAGATTCTCGTGTCCCACCCTTTCGACAGAAAAAAGTCGAAAGGATGGGGCACGGGAGCTTTGGTGTGCCGGGGAACGGAAGAGGCGTGCGCCGACCGCCGGAACCAGAGCGACGCCCACCAGGACGCCATCGGGGCGAAGTAACGCGGCGTAGGTGACCGCAAAGGTGAACGTGAGTGCGCTTGCCCACCCCGGCCGATCCTGAAATCGCGCCGCGGACCAAAGCCCCAGGGCTATGCAAAACAGGGTCAGGGATTCGGTGAGCGGCGCGGCGGCATACACCGCTGTAAACGGGCACAAGACGGCCAGCCACAGCGTGGCGTGCGCGGCACTAGATTTATAGGCCGGGAGCGCGATGCGGTGCACAAACAGCGCGAGAAGGGCGCAGCCGGACAGTTCCAGGGCAATCTGGACGCAGGCCGCCCAGTAGTAGTTCTCCATGCCGAAGAGCCGAAAGCACACGGCCAGATAGAGCGGATACCCCGGCAGGCGAATCAAGGTCGGGTGGAGCGCGCCGCCAGCGTCGGTGAGGGCATAGCGCCCATGGAGAACGAGATTCTTAGCCATACCGCCGTATAGCCGCGAATCGCCATTGACTTCAAAGAACTTCCATAGCATCCATACCCGCAGCGCCGCGCCGGCCATCAGGGCCAGCCCCGCGGAAATTCCAGGGCGCATTGGGGCAGCAAGAGACAATGGGACGCGCGATTGACTCAAGCGGTCAGCTTCCATACGATTCGTACTGTACAGGGTAGTACGGAGACCCTGTTTTTTGGCCTTCTTTCCTGGCTCTCCCTGGCAGGATAGCCAACTAGACGAGGGAAGGCTTTATCAATTAGAAACAGTCACTTGACCTCTATACCCGAAGGACTGCACATTTCGGGAAAAGCACTCAACACCCGATAGGCTATGCCCGACAAGCAGATATTCTTCGATCCGCATCGCAAACGATGGAAACGGCTACGGCGGATTATTGACACCGTGGCGGTGCTCACGACGCTGGTCGTAGTGGGGTTCATTTTCAATACCCTGCGCGGCGAACGACTGACCGGAATCTTTCTTCCGACCCCGAAACACAACTACAAACCCATCAGCGACCGCACCCCGCTTCTGCATGGGAATCGACCCGCCCAGCCAACTCGACGCAAGACCGACCGGCGGCCGTCCGACATTCCTCTCAACACGGGCGAAGGATTGCGCGCCGCTTATTACGTTCCCGACGATCCGACCAGCTACTCCTCTTTCAAGGAGCATGTCCACCAGATCGATATGCTCTTTCCCCAGTGGCTGCACATCAACGCCGCCGGAACCCTGATGGCGATCAGCAGCGATAACACCATACGCGAGTACCCGGTCATCGATGGCAACACGATCCACGATCCCGACGACCTCAACAAGATCAAGAACGTCATCCAGGCAACAAGGGAAGACACTGAAATCTTTCCCCACCTGAACAACTACAATGCCAAGACTGGAATTTGGGATGCGGCGGTTGGCACCCTGCTCGCCGATGCGGACAAGCGGTCGCACCTGCGCGCGCAACTGATGCGCTTCTTCACGGCGTTCCCGGCCTATCGCGGTCTTTCGCTCGATTTCGAGAATCTGGATGACTCGTCCTACCCGGCCTACCTGAGTTTCATTCAGGAACTGTACGGCGATCTGCGTCCCCGGAATCTGCGCCTCATTGTGAACGTAGCTTCCGGCACCGAAGACGCCTATCTGAAGCAGATTGCGTCCAATTGCGACTGGGTGGTGCTGATGAACTACGACCAGCACGAGGTGGAAAGCGATCCCGGCCCCATTGCCGCGCAGGACTGGTTCATCGCCAATCTGACCCGGGTTCTGAAGTCGGTTCCCAAGGAAAAGCTGATCTGCGCCATCGGCAACTATGGCTACGACTGGACCATGTCGATTCCGGATCCCAAGGATCGCCGCCATCCCAAGCCGCGGGTGGTGGATACGGAGGAACTGGAGCACGTATCCGAGGTCTGGGAGCGGGCCGCGGATGCCGACGCCGATCTCGACCTCGACTACAACACGCTCAACCCCCACTTCGAATACATCGACGAAGACAAGAACCAGCGCCACGTGGTGTGGTTTCTCGACGCTGTAACCGCCCTCAATCAATTGCGGGCGGCGCGCTCCCTCGGTCTGCAGACCTTCGCCTTGTGGAG
This sequence comes from Occallatibacter sp., assembly GCA_036489245.1. GTDB lineage: Bacteria > Acidobacteriota > Terriglobia > Terriglobales > Acidobacteriaceae > Telmatobacter. The sequence goes on from DASXGD010000406.1 coordinate 2,399, forward strand.
ATTAGGCGAAGAAGACAGCTCGCTGTGGAACATCTGGGACAAGCCCAACAGTCAAGAATCGCTGAACGCGTTGGGAAGCGTGCAACCCGGCCACGACATCGATACGGAAGGCGATGGCGAAATCATTCGCATCACAGGCCTGCCGAAGCCGGGCAAGCGCACCGTCGAAATCGATACCGACGAACCCGACCCGCGCAAAAAGCTCATCATCGATGAGCACATGGACGTGTATCCCACCACGTACACAGTGCAGCAATATGGCTACCATCCCAACCAGGTGGCGATCTCCTTCGACGACGGTCCCGATCCAAAATGGACGCCGAGGATCCTCGACATCCTCAAGCAGAAGGGTGTGCATGCGACGTTCATGCTGATCGGCGAGGAGGCCCAGCAGAACATCGGACTGATGCAGCGCATCGTGCGCGAAGGCCACGAGATCGGCAATCATACCTACACCCATCCGGACATCAGCGAAATCTCGCCCCGACAGCTGGGGCTCGAAGTCGATCTTACCGAGCGCCTGTTTGAAAGCAAGCTGGGGGTGCAGTCTCTTTATTTCCGGCCTCCGTATGACATTGACGAAGAGCCGGACACCGACGACCAGGCCGCGCCTGTTTATCGCATTCAACAGGATGGGCTGACCATTGTCGGCAACAAGCTGGATACGGACGACTGGGATGAGCGCATTCGCAAGAGCCCGGCAGAAATTGCGCAATCCATCCTCGACCAGTTGAACCGGATGAAGACCCGGCCCCAGTTCCGGGGCTCGATTATTCTGATGCACGATGGCGGGGGCGATCGCTCGGTGACCATCGCGGCGCTTCCAGTGCTGATCGATACGCTGCGGGAGCACGGCTACTCCATCGTGCAGGTTTCGGCCCTGATGGGGAAGACGACCGCCGACGTGATGCCGCGGCTGACGTTCTGGCAGCGGGCGCGCGCGCTGCCCGATTCGCTGGCGTTTTCGGCCCTGTCGATGATCTTCAACTTCGTGGTGATCGTCTTCTTCGTGGGCGACATCCTGATGAGCGCACGGCTCATCCTGGTGGGCATCCTGGCCATCATCGACCGGTTGCGCCGGCCGCACCGCGAGGCTTCTCCGGGATTCTGTCCCCGCGTGGCGGTACTGATTCCGTCGTACAACGAAGAGAAGGTCATTGTCCGCACCATTCGATCGGTGTTGAACTCCGACTATGTCAACCTGCATGTGATCGTGATCGACGATGGCTCCAAGGATCGCACCGCCGAAGTGGCGCGCGAGGCCTACGCCCGGGAAATCCGGGAAGGCCGGGTGCAGGTGTTCGAGAAGCCGAATTGCGGGAAGGCCGCTGCGTTGAACTACGCCCTCGACCGCATCGAAGAGGACATCTACGTGGGCATCGACGCCGATACGGTCATCGCCACGGATGCGATTTCGAAGCTCATTCCACATTTCGAGGATCCGGAAGTTGGCGCGGTGGCCGGCAACGCCAAGGTGGGCAACCGCGTCAATCTGTGGACGCGGTGGCAGGCACTTGAATACATCACCAGCCAGAACTTCGAGCGCCGGGCCCTCAACCTGTTCAACGTCGTGACCGTGGTTCCAGGCGCGATCGGCGCGTGGCGCACCCTGCCCGTAAAGAACGCCGGCGGGTACCCGATCAACACCGTAGCCGAAGATGCCGACCTGACCATGAGCCTGCTTGAGCAGAGGTTGAAGGTTGAGTACGAAGACCGCTCGCTGGCCTTTACCGAGGCGCCCATCGATGCCAAGGGGCTGATGCGTCAGCGCTTCCGCTGGTCGTTTGGCACTCTGCAAGCGGTGTGGAAGCATCGCGCGGCTTTTGTGCGCAACAAGGCCATGGGGCTGTTCGCGCTGCCCAACATCCTGATCTTCCAGATGCTGCTCCCCCTGGTTTCGCCGTTCATCGATCTGATGTTCGTTTACGGGATCATTCACTACTTCATCGACCTGCACTATCATCCCGAGGCAGCCTCCGCGGCCGACTTCCAGAAACTGCTGGTCTACTTCCTCGCATTTCTGGTGATCGACTTCGTCACGTCGGCCGTGGCGTTCAGCCTGGAGAGGCGCCATCCGGCGAACAAAGGCGACCGCTGGCTCCTGTTCCACATCTGGCTGCAGCGCTTCTCGTATCGCCAGCTGTTCTCGGTGGTGCTGTTCAAAACTCTGAAGCGGGCCATCGACGGCAAGCCATTCAACTGGGACAAGCTGGAACGAACCGCCAAGATGAGCAAGCACACCGAAGCGCTGACCGAGATGCGCTGAATGATTCGGAACCCTGACTACATTCGCGATTGTGCATATGGATTCAAGCAAAGAGCTGGTGCATCGCGTCTTGAGCGATGCCGAAAGAAACCAGTTTGTTCGCGATGGGTTTGTGAAGCTTGAGAATGCTTTCTCGCGAGAGACCGCGGCCGAGGCGCGCGCGATTCTCTGGCGCGAAGTTGGCTGCGAACCCGATGACCCAAAAACGTGGACCCGTCCTGTTGTTCGGCTCGGCGACTTCGCACAGGAGCCGTTTCGCCGGGCGGTGAACATGAAGGTCCTGCATGCCGCGTTTGACGAATTGGTTGGAGTGGGCCGATGGGTTCCCAGATCGAGCCTGAGGGGATTCCCTATCCGATTTCCGCATCCGGATGATCCTGGAGACACAGGTTGGCATGTGGACGCGAGCTTTCCGCCGGACGGACCGCCCGAATCGCCCGAGACATATTTCGACTGGCGTATCAATCTGAGGTCGAAATCTCGAGCCTTGCTCATGCTGTTTCTGTTCTCAGATGTTGGCGAGAACGACGCGCCGACGCGGATTCGACTGGGATCGCATCTGCGAGTTCCCTCATTGCTCGCTCCCGCGGGAGAAGAAGGAATGTCGGCAATGGAGTTGGGCCCCGCAGCCGCGGAGACGACCGCGGGAATGGATGAGGTTACCGCGACGGGAGCTGCGGGGACGGTGTTCCTGTGTCATCCGTTCCTTGTGCATGCGGCACAACCTCATCGTGGTGTCGTTCCGCGCTTCCTGGCGCAGCCGCCGCTTTTTCTCAGGGTGCCGTGCGAACTCTACCGTAGCGCGGGTGATTATTCGCTGATTGAGGAGGCGATCCGCCTCGGACTTAGTGAAGGGAGGCCCGCATGAGTCGGATTTCAGCCCAGGTCACTTCGCAGCACGCACCACCTTCACAGCGAGCCAGGGCGTGCCGCGGTAGGAATCCGCCACCACCCAGGCGCCGGCCATCAGCGCCCAGGAAACAATGGTCTCGTTCCATTGGAAGGCGCTCCTGGACCCTGCCGCCATCATGATCGGTACCCACACCAGCAGCAAGAAAAGACCCAGTTGCAGCGCCGAGAGCGCCGATGCCAGTTGTGCGTACACGCCCGTGATCACCGCTACGCCCGCCTCAAGAAAGGCAACGCCAGTGAAATACGCCCAGGCCACATGCCACGGCAGCCAGCCAGGCACCAGTTCGGCGGTATGTTTGAGGTAGATGAAATGAGCCACGCCGAAGGGGATCATGGCCACGCCATAGAGCACCCTCGCGATGCGCAGACCCTCGTCGCCGGTGGCGAAGGCGAGCCGCTTCCTGTCCCAGTCAGAGGCGAACCAGTCATACAGTACCCAGGCACTCGCGATCATGACCGGGGTCTCACCGCAACCTGACCAGAGAGTGTCCACGTTCGGCGCGAGGACGATCTCAGGCAATCTGAACAGCAGCCACCACACCAGAAGCCAGGCGAGCAGCACACGGGCTGCGAGGGTAGCCGTCCGCTGCCACAGCAGGCCGATGCCGGATGCCACGGAGATGAAAGCGCACAGATAGACGAGCACTTCGCGTGCGGGCACGCCCTTGGGTACCGGCGACCATATCGGGGTGAAGTCACCCCCGTTCAGACCCATGAACAGGCCCAGCACTCCGAGGGCGATCATGGTCGCCGCAAAGACCGCATGACCCACGCTTGCAATGCGCATCGCCCCATCCTCCGGGAGTGTTTCAGTTTATCGGGACCAGCAATACCTTGTACGCAAGGTGATTTATATCCAGCAAGACCAACCGCGGCATAGACGAACCCATGGCGGCTCGGATTGAATCATCCCATGGATTCGACGACCTCGCCGCCTGGGTTGTTTGTCGGCCGGACCACGCTGGACGTGGTCTACTCGCTCGACCAATTCCCTGCTCCGGACACAAAGGTCTTTGCGCGCGACTTCCGTGTTGCTCCGGGGGGGCCGGCGGCAAACGCGGCCATCACCCATGCCCTACTGGGCGGCCGGGGCGCGCTCATGACGGCTGTGGGCGGGGGTCCGTGGGCCGGCCTGGTTCGAAAGGAACTCGAACTCCTGGGGATCAACCTGATCGACCTTGCGGCAGGCACCGGATACGAAACACCCCTGACGACGGTGCTTCTCGACGGAGTTCATGCGACCCGCACCATCGTGAATCCGCCTCGATCCACGGTTGAATTGAACCGGCGCTCGGGGTGGGAGTCCACCTGGGGAGAGGTTCCGACGGTGGCTCTCACTGATGGGTTCCATCTCAACGAAACCATGCCCGTACTCGCCTCCTGCCGCGAGGGCGGAACGATGCTGGTTCTGGATGGAGGAAGCTGGAAGCCAGGAACCGAAGAGATTGCACCGCTGCTCACGGCCGCTATCTGCAGCGAAAGATTCTCGGTTCCTGGGAGACCGCAGGATGCTGACTCGACGATGGCCTGGTTCGAAGAACGGGGCGTGCCGCATGTCGTCGTTACCCGCGGTCCCAGGGCTATCGTGGGATGGGATCGCGGGCGACGTTTTGAGATCGAGATTGCGCCGGTCGATGCCGTCGATACGCTGGGCGCAGGCGACGTTTTGCACGGCGCTTTCTGCTTCCATTTCGCGCGCATGCAGGATTTTGAGCCGGCGCTGCGACTGGCTGCGGGGATCGCTACCCGGTCATGCCGCGGGCTCGGGATTCGGGCCTGGGCCTGAGTCTGGATTCGGCCTTGAGCGTGCCGGGAGCCGACTAGCGATGGTGACCGTGGCCGCCGCCACTGGAATGACCGCCGCCAAAGCCACCGAAGCTGTGCCCCCCTCCGCCGAAACTATGCCCACCGCCCCCGAAACTATGCCCCCCTCCGCTGCCGCCAAAACTATGGCTGCCGCCGCCGAAGCTCGGAGAGGAACTGCGGCCCCCGCCGAAGGGATGGAATCCCCCTGAATGGCCCGATTGTCCGTACGACCCGGCAAAAGCATTCGCGGGAGGCCGGCTAAATCCGTGACCGAAACTGGGCGTGGGCGCGCGGTAGGTCTGCGAAGGAGCCGAATATCCGAGGCTGCGTCCACCGCCGTAGTTCTCAGTGGGCCGGGCGTACGAACTCGAGCCATAGCCCGGCCGCTGGCCGTACGTCGAAAAGGGCTGCGGGCGGGCCCCGTAGGATTGAAATCCATTTCCGTAGGCTTGCGCCCGGTTTCCAAGTCCCTGGGGAGTTCCCCGGTAAGGCTGGGGCCGACCGACCGCCGGGGGCATGCGATTGGACGCATACTGCTGAGGCATGGCGGGGTGGGTCTGGCTTCCGTAGCCCAGATACCCCCGGCTGGATCCGCCCAGCTCGCGGCCCTGGGATGGTTGTCCGGGCCGGGCCACGGGATAATTGGAGCCGCGGTTGTATCCACCCTGATAGCGGCCCTCATATCCCTGGGCGGGGCGGGCCACCGGAAATCTGCCTTCGCCGCGATTGAACCCCTGCTCGTTCCGATAGGAGTATCCGCCGCGGCCGTAATGGTCGCCGTAGCGAGCAAACTCGCCACCCCGGAAGGCGCGCGGGCCGCCGTGAGGAAAGCCCCAGTCGGCGACCGTGAGACTGCGGGAGCACCACGGACCGTGATTGAAAAGAACAGCGCTCCCAAACCAGTCCAGTCCCCAGCTGAGCAGGCCGAAGGGGGTGTGAAAGAAGGCGCCGACGGCGAAGCTCAAACCGTATTGCACTGCCGTCCCGACGACCGCTCCGATGGTATCGAGCGGGGTGTAACCCGGATAGGCGGCAACCGGCTGTCCATAGACCACCCAGGGATTGTAGGTCGGCACATACACCATCTGCGGATTGGTCGGCGCCAGAGCGATATATCCCTGGTTATTGGTGACCTGCTCCTGCGGAGTGCTCTGCAGGTTCCCTGAAGACTGGGCCCTCTGGCGCATGACTTGGACTGTCTGCAGCAGGTCCTGAGGCTGGTTGTAGTAGGCGTTGCCCAGAGACGTCGTCCATTGCAGGTTCTGGGTCAACATATCCAAGACCTGCGGATAGGCCGTCAGGGCCTTGACGCTTGGATCCCAGCTGGTCTGGGCGCTGGCGGCGGCGGCAATCTGCTCCGGCGGCGCATTTCCCATGGTCCGCAACCACTGATCGGCCGTTGAAATCTGGGCAGGATACGTTGACGCAGCAAGAATCTGGGCCAAAAGCGCGTCGGGATAGAGGGCGACCGGGGCTACGAGCTGCTCCAGTTGTTCTGCATTCAGGCCCTGCATCTGGCTGTATTGCGGCTGCTCGCCGTATTGGGGTTGCTGGCTGTACTGGGGTTG
>DASXGD010000418.1:0-2413 GCA_036489245.1 Occallatibacter sp.
GCATCGCCCTTCTCCGGAATGCCATAGCTGATAAATGTAAGCCGCGGCGCGCACAGCGCGATCAATTCATTGGAATCAACCGGGATTTCCCCGGGATTCCCACTTCCAAACGTGGCATCCGACGCGCCGTACTTCATGAAGTTTCCCGCCATCCAGTAGTACCCGCCTCCTGTAAGGCTCTCCACGGCCTCGCCGAAATTCCGGCGCAGCAGCGTTGCGCCTCCTTTGCCGGACGAGCCCACCAGCACCATCGCAAAGCGCGAATCAAAGGCCATTGTCACCAGCGCCGCCTTGCCGTAGCGCGACACCCCTTCAATGCCCACATGCTTGGCGTCGACTGCCGGATCCGTCTCCAGATAGTCGAGCCCGCGTCCAGCGCCCCAGGCCCACGCACGCAGAGCACCCCAGTCCTCCGGCGTGCGAGGCTGGCCCTTGTTCACCAGGCCTATGATGCCCCGCGTCAGTCCGGCGCCGTCGTCGGCCTGCACGCTGGCCGGATCGAACAAGACAAACCCCCATCCCGCCGCGATCAGCTGCCAGGTATTGGGCAGATCGCCGTCTTCGTTCAACTGCGGTGGCTGGAAGGGCGTCGCTTTCACCGGCTCCCAGGCCGGATGCTGCGCGAACACATCCTTGAGCGAAGGGTCCTGCTGAATCATCAGCGCTTTCATTGCCTCGTTAATGCGGTCCAGATCATCGCCGCGAGGCTCGTTGGGCGCCGGGAAGCCCGCGCGGCCAAACATCATCAGCACCGGAACCGGGCCGGTCGCGCGCGCCGGCGTCACCAGCGTCATGTGGATCTTCACCTTGATAGTCGGAAACGAGGAGTTGTCCACCTCGCCAACCAGGTCCTTTGCGGTCACCGGAGTGAAGCCCAGCATCTCATGATCGACCGCGGTCACCGTCCACGTGACCTTGGGTACACGATTCGGCACTCGCCCGTACACGTACTTCTCATACGACTCCACGATTTCCGGCCGCCGCTTGTCCCACCACATCTGCGCACTGGTGACCTTTTGGCCATCATTCATGGTGAGCGGATCGGGAAGATCGGGATATGGATTGGCTTTGGCCTCATCGTAGTTGGCGTGATTCGGCGCCTTCTCGTTTCCGCTCGGGCCCGGCCGCAGCGCCTTGATGCCCAACTGGTCCATCATGTTCTGGTGGTCCTGTTCGGTGGTGTTGGTCGCAGCGCTCTGCGCGGAAACGCGGATGAGCCCGAAAACGGTAAACGTCATAAGCAGAAGAGCGGCAGACGGCTTCGAGATTACTGGCACGGAATCTCTCCAGGATGATATGCTGGCTTCGCTGAAAAGCGATTTACTACGGGGGAATGGTACATCTTAGATGATGGCGCGCGCACTGAAAATCGCATCGGCTCTCGTCCTCCTGGTGGCCCTCGGCGGTGTTGCGAATCCTTCGCACGCCCAGCCCGCGACCCCGGCACCGCACAGATGGGTCGCCACGTGGGGAACTTCGCAGCAGATTCCCGAGCCCCAGAACTCCCTTCCGCCTGAGGATCTGCGGGACGCAACTGTCCGCCAGGTCTTTCACCTTTCTCTCGGAGGCCCCTCCGTGCGGGTGCATCTCTCGAATGCATTCGGAACCGAGGCCCTGCACATCGCCTCGGTGCACATCGCGCATCCCCTCGCTGCCGCTTCGCCGGCAATCGACCCCGCGACCGACAAGGCGCTCACTTTTTCAGGCAGCACCGACGTCACGATTCCTCCCGGCGCCGAGTTCGTCTCGGATGCGGTGGACTATCCCGTGCCCGCGCTCTCCGACCTCGCCGTGACATTTCACCTGGAAACGCCGCCGGCACAGCAGACAGGTCATCCCGGCTCCCGCGCCACATCGTATTACGTCCACGGCGACCAGGTCGCCGCGCCCACTCTTCCCGAGCCCAAGCGTGTGGATCATTGGTACCAGGTTTCTGAAATCGATGTGCTTGCTCCACCCGACGCTGCCTCCCTCGTTGCGCTCGGTGATTCCATCACCGACGGTCATGGTGCGACTACGAACGGGAATGACCGCTGGACCGACGTGCTCGCAGCACGGTTGCAGGCCTCGGTAACCACACGCAACATCGGCGTTTCAAACCAGGGAATCGGTGGCAATCATCTGCTCACCGATGGCCTCGGGCCCAACGCTCTGTCGCGCTTTGACCGCGACGTGCTGTCGCCGGCCGGCGTGCATTGGCTCATTGTCTTTGAAGGAGTCAATGACCTTGGGGGATTGGCGCGGAACGGCGAAGTGAGTCCGACAGAACACAAAGCGATGGTTCAACGCGTCGTTGCCGCCTACCAGCAGATCATCCTTCGCGCACACGCGCACGGGCTGCGGGTCTTTGGTGCGACCATCACTCCGTACACGGATTCAAGCTACTACCACCCCGGGCCGCTCAGCGAAGCCG
>DASXGD010000425.1:0-14133 GCA_036489245.1 Occallatibacter sp.
CTATCCAGCGCTTCACCGCATGGAGCAGAGCGGCTGGATCAGTTCGGAGTGGGCTCTGACCGAGACCAACCGCAAGGCGAAGTACTATCGGCTGACGGCGTGGGGGCGAAAGCAGTTGCAGGAAGCGGAGCAGAGTTTCGATCAATTGGTGAAGGGTGTTCAGGCCATGCTGCGGTATGCCTGAGGAGGACCCATGGCCCTGTTTCGCCGCATCGCGAATCTTTTCCGGCGCACGCGCATGGATGCCGAGATCGCGGCCGAACTGCGGGCCCATCTCGAGATGCGCACGGACGACAACGTGGCGGCGGGCATGGGCCGGGAAGAGGCGCGACGAGATGCCTTGCGCCGATTCGGCAATCCGGCGGTGCTGAAGGAGCGCACATCTGCCGCCGACGCTGCCCTGGCGCTCGCCGGCCTCTGGTTCGATTTCCGTTATGCCCTGCGTCGCCTGCGCAAGGCTCCGGTGTTTGCGGCCACGACCATCCTCACCCTCGCGCTGGGCATTGGGGCAACCACTGCTATTTTCAGCACGATGAACGCGGTTTTGCTGCGCCTCCTGCCGGTGTCGAACCCGGCGCAGCTTTTCTACCTGCATGTGCCCGATGGGCAGCCTTATGGAGCCCACAGTACGGGTGACTCTGAGACCTCGTTTTCACTGCGCGTCTTTGAGGCGCTGCGGCAACACCGACAGGCCTTTTCGGACATCATTGCCTTTGCTCCCCTCGCATGGGACAAAGTGCCGGTCCGCCTGGGAGACGGCGCGCCCGAGCAGGCGCTGGGAGAGATGGCGAGCGGAAATTTCTTCTCCGGACTGGGTGTTGGCCCTCGACTGGGACGCGTTTTCGCCATGCCCGATGAGGATCAGAATGCGCCCGTCGTCGTTCTCAGCCATGCCTACTGGACGCGCCGCTTTTCGCGCAATCCGGCTGTGGTGGGCGAGGCGATCTACATCAAGGGGATTCCTTTCACGGTGATCGGCGTTGCCGCCGACGGGTTCTCCGGAGTGGAGCCTGGAGACTCGACCGATCTGTGGATACCGCTGCAACGCCGTCCCGAACTCGACCCGTGGGGCAATCCTCTCAATCACACTCTCTATGGCTCGCCCGACTGGTGGTGCCTGCGCCTGCTGGCGCGCCTGGCTCCGGATGTCTCCGCGCAGCGGGCCGTGGCAGAAGTGGCTCCCACATTTCAGGCTGCGGCGTATGCCACGCTGGGCGCACCGGAGGCGGGACATCCCAGAGTAAAGCTGACCATGGTTGCCGCCAGGGGCCTTCAGGGGCTTGGCGATTACGATCGCCAGCCGGTCATGATTCTCATGGCCCTCGTCACGCTGGTCCTGGCCATTGCCTGCAGCAACGTGGCCATGCTGCTGGTGGCCCGGAACGCGGCGCGGCAGCGGGATTTCAGCCTGCGCATGGCACTGGGTGCGGGGTGCGCGGCGCTCCTGCGGCAGCTGCTCGTGGAAAGCGGGGTGCTGGTACTGTCGGGAACGGTCCTGGGATGGGTTTTCGCGCTGACTGCAACGCGCGCCCTGGCGACGTGGTTCCACATTGCCACCGGCCTGGCTCCCGACCGTGTCGTCCTGCTGTTCACGAGCATCGTTTCCGTCCTGATCGCGACGATCTTTGCCCTGGCTCCCTTGCGCACCGTCACCCACGCTCCGGCCACGGCGGCGCTGCGCGTGTGGGCCTCGACGGGTTATCGAAACCGCCGGACCAGCGACGCCGCGCTCTCGCTGCAGATCGCGCTCTGCTTTACGCTGTTGGCTGCCTCGGGCCTGCTCCTGCGGACCCTGCTCAACTATCAGCACACCCGGCTCGGCATGCGCGCTCAGGGGCTTCTGGTCTTTGGCGTCACCCCTCAAAAGGAAACCACCGAGGCGGCCAGGTATCGCTTCTACCGCGAGCTTCTCGACCGAATGCGCGGCCTGCCGGGCGTGGAATCGGCAACCATGGTGGGAAACCGGATCGGCAGCGGATGGAGCAACAACGATGAGCCCATCGTCGACGGTGTTCTCTATTCCTTCGACCGGGTTCCGCTGCGCTCCAATAATGTGGGACCGGATTTCCTGCATGTCTTCGGAATCCCGCTTCTCGCCGGACGCGACATTCTCGACTCCGACACGCCCACATCGCCGCACGTGGTGGTGGTGAATGAGACCTTTGTCAAGAAACTCCTGCCCAATACCAATCCCATCGGGCACCGGCTCGGCGATGTCAAAGACCGTCCCTATACGATCGTCGGCGTCGCCGCGGACAGCAAATACCGCAGCGTGGATGAGGCCCCGCGCGCCATGTCGTACTTCCCGTATACGCAAAACGATTTCCGCCCCACCATGCAGGTTGAGCTGCGGAGCTGGGGCGATCCGCTCGTGCTGCTGCCTTCAGTGGAACAAGCCGTTCACCAGATCGATCCCGATCTGCCCCTCGAGAAGCCCATGACGCAATCCGCCGTCTTCGAGGACTCGTATGCGCAGCAGCGGCTGTTCTCGCGCCTGGCCATGTTCTTTGCCTTGCTCGCGGCGCTGCTCGTCGCCATCGGCCTGTACGGGGCGCTGTCGTACCGCATCAGTCGAAGGAGCGCCGAGATCGGGGTTCGCATGGCACTCGGCGCGCGGCCGGGGCAGGTCCTCTACTCCGTACTGAGAGACTCCCTGCGAATCGCCGGCATCGGCATCGCCGCCGGCGTCCCGCTTTCGCTCCTGACCGGCCACTTCATGGGTTCGATGCTCTACCAGCTCGAGCCGTACGACGCCTCGAGCCTGGGAGCCGCCGTGGCCGGAATTCTCGTCGTCAGCCTGGCGGCCGGCTTCATTCCCGCCCGCCGAGCCGCTTCCATCGATCCCGTGCAGGCTCTGCGTACCGAATAGCCTTGCGGGCCACTGCGCGGTCCGCGATCACCTGATCCTGACCACTGGACTCCGGGCTCAGTCGAATACAACGGTCTTGTTGCCGTAGCACAGGATGCGCCGGTCGAGATGCCAGCGCACGGCGCGGGAGAGCACGATGCGTTCGAGGTCGCGGCCGCGCGCGACCAGGTCTTCTACCTGGTCGCGGTGGGAGATGCGCGCTACGTCCTGCTCGATGATGGGGCCGTCGTCGAGCACCTCGGTGACGTAGTGGCTGGTGGCACCGATCAGCTTCACGCCCCGCGCGTGGGCAGCATGATAGGGCCGGGCGCCCACGAACGCGGGCAGAAACGAGTGATGCACATTGATGATCGCGGAAGGATAGCGGGCCACGAACCCCGGCGACAGGATCTGCATGTAGCGCGCCAGTACCACGACATCGATTTCATGCTTGGCCAGGAGTTCGAGCTGACGCGTTTCGGCTTCGGCGCGCGTGGCCGCGGTGACCGGCACGTGCTCGAAATGAATTCCGTAGAACGCGGCCAGCTTCTCCACCTCGTGATGATTGGAGATGATCAGCGGGATTTCGCAGTGGAGTTCTCCCGTGTGCCAGCGGTGGAGCAGATCAGCCATGCAGTGCAGGTACTGGGAGCAGAACAGGGCCATGCGCGGACGGCGGGCGGTGGACGAGAGCGTCCAGTGCATCTCGAGGTCGGAAGCCAGGCGGGTGAATTCCTCTTCGAACGCGGCCAGATCGAGGACCCCGCCGCCGGCCGCTTTTCCCCCGACGGCCATTCCCCATTCGAGGCGCATGAAGAACAGGCCCAGCTCGTGATCCTGGTGCTGGTCGGCGTGGAGAATGTTCGCGCCCCGCCGGTAGAGGAGCGACGAGACACGGGCCACGAGGCCCGGCCGGTCCGGGCAATCGATCAGCAATACCGCCGAGTCTTCCATCAGGATTCAGGGTAAGCGACCGCGGCCGGATCGTTTTGTGTTTTCGCAATCAGTGCGCTGCCCGCCAAGCCCTGGCGCCAGACCATCACGCCGGGCCGCCGGGCTGCTCGGCTGCCGCGCTCAGTTGGCGGCGGAGGTCGCTGGCCAGGCTGGCGACCATGCGCAGCTTTTCGGCCACCGGCGACGCGGGTTCGCTGCTCGAAAGGGCAAGCTGGGATTGCAGCAGCAGGCCGGCGACGGTGGTCTTCAGCTCCAGTTCCACGGCCGCGGAAGCCGCCTTGCGGGCCACCATTTGCTCCCGTTCACGGCGGTGCAGGGCGGCCCGGATCTCCCGGATCAACCGCGCCGCGCCGGACACCGCGAAATTGATTTGCAGAGGGATGGCCAGCCCGGCCCGCTCCCAGATGGCCTCGGCCGCGGCCGGATCGCAGCCCGCCACGGTTTCATCGACCACCACCGCGGCAAATTCCCGCTGGCGCAGCAGGCCGAGCGCCGCCTTGCGCCCGTCGGCCACTTCGACGTCCATGCCCAGTTGCTTTTGGATTACGTCGGCGCAGTTGCGCGCCCCTTCGACTCCGGTCACCAGCAGAATGCTCATTTCTAACTCCCGAGCTTTTAGCTATTAGCTTTTAGCTGTTAGCTCTGAAACATCAGTCTTGGTCCGTTCAATATTGCGCCCCGTGTTCCCACGGCATTGCGGCCGAGGTCGTCCTGCGCCGGGTCGGAGGCGTGCGTTCCGGCTGGAGCAAGCTAATAGCTAACGGCTAAAAGCTGTCTCCTTCCTCTTCCTGCATGGGATCGGCGATCCCGTACTCCTTGAGCTTGCGATAGAGGGTGGTCTTTCCGATGCCCAGCAGCCGGGCGGCCTGCAGCTTATCGCCGTGAAGGGTTCGAATGGCCGCCAGGATGGCCTGGCGCTCGAGATCGGCCAGCGTGGTTACGGCGGGAAGGGTCTGGTCCGCTTCCGGATGGTCTCCATTGGCCCGGACGCGCTCGGCTTCGAGCCCCTGCTGCTGTAATTGGGTGGGAAGATCCCCGATGTGCAGAATCGGACCGGAGCTGAGAGCGCAGGCCCGCTCCACCGCATGCTCGAGTTCGCGCACGTTGCCCGGCCAGTCGTAGCGCATCATGGTGCGCAAGGCTTCGTCGCTCAACATGAACTTGGCCCCATGCTCGCGGCTGATGCGGTCAAGGAAATGGGCCGCGAGCAGAGGAATGTCCTCGCGCCGGTCGCGCAGCGCCGGCAGGCGCAGGGTGACTACGTTCAGCCGGTAGTAGAGGTCCTTACGGAACGCGCCCCGCTCCACCATGGCGGCCAGGTCGCGGTTGGTCGCGGCCACGATCCGGGCCTTAATCGGTATCCGGTGGGTGGCGCCCACCGGCCGCACTTCCCGCTCCTGCAGGGCGCGCAGCAGCTTGGCCTGCAGATCGAGCGAGAGTTCGCCGATCTCATCGAGGAACACCGTCCCTCCTTCGGCCGACACCAGCAGCCCGTCCTTGGAGCGGTTGGCGCCGGTGAACGCGCCCTTGACGTAGCCGAAGAGCTCGCTCTCGATCAGCGTGGGCACCAGCGAGCCGCAGTCCACGGGCAGAAACGGCTTCGACGCGTGGGGGCCGAATGCGTGGACGGTGCGCGCCACCAGTTCCTTGCCCGTGCCGCTTTCGCCGAGGATGAGCACCGGATGGGAGCTCTGTGCCACTTTGGACAGAATGCGGTAGAGCTTCTCCATCTCCGCCGATCGGCCGATCATCGCCCCCAGGCCCTGCGACAGGCGCAGCTTTTCGCGCAGCTGGCGGGTGGCGGTCTCAGTAAAATGAGAGGCCGCGGCGCGGTCCAGAACCGAGGAGAGTTCGTCGATGGCAAAGGGCTTGGTGAGGTAGTCGGAGGCCCCGCATCGCATGGCCTCGACGGCCGCATTCACCGACCCCGAAGCGGTCATGGCAATCACGGCGGTCCGGGGGTGGAGCGCTTTCACCTCGGAGATAAGTTCCAGGCCGTGATGGGTGCCGTGGGGGAGGTTGACCAACAGGATGTCGGAGGCGTGCCCGCGCAGCAGGCTGCGCGCTTCGCCGAGGTCGCCGGTCGACTCTACTGCGTAGCCCAGGCTGGCGGCGATTTCCGCGCAGGCCGAGCGTACCGCAGGATCGCCATCGACAACCAGCAGGTGAAGCCGCACCGGCGACCCGGCCGTTTGTGGAACAAACTCCATGATTTTTGTATCGAAGACTGTTGCAAGCATTGTAGTCTCCTCACTTGTGCCTGGGTAGGTCCGCTCGATCACGGACGTAACCCGATGGCCGGTAAACCTGTCTGACAACCTTGGCTCGCACTCAAGATCGGGTGGACGCCGAACCTGACTCGATGCCATCGCTAGATGGCCTTGCCCGATGCCGGTGGACGGTGCCAGTGAACGAACTCAGCTGGTGCGCACTGGCAATTTGATCTCGAACCGCGCTCCGCCCCCGGACCGGTTCCCGGCATGGATCGTGCCCCCGGCTGCTTCCACGATCGAACGCGTGATGGCCAGGCCCAGCCCCCGGCGTCCCCCGGATGCCCACCCGGCGCCGGCGGGCGCAGAGGCGCGGGTCGTGAAGCCGGGTTCGAACACTCGATCGAGGAGATTTTCGGGAATGCCGGGGCCGGAGTCGTCGACGACAAGGATCACCGCAGGCAGGATCACCGCAGGCGCCTCGTCGGAACCAGCGCTCCGACCAGTGAGACTTGGGCCGGTGAGACCCAGGCGGATCGTGCCCGCGCCGGCGATTCCCTCGGCGGCGTTCTTGACCAGGTTCACCAGGACCCGGATCAGGTCTGCGGTGGTGATGCGAACCGGCGATGCCCCGCCATTCGCCTCGATGTTGACGGCAACCGCCGGGCCTGCGATCGCGGCCAGGACGTTGCGACTGGCCAGCACTTCCTCCCGCAGATCGTCGACCGGAAGGTCGTCTACCGGCTTAGGCGCGATCGCGCCCTGACTAATCGAGGCTGGACCGGTCGAAGCCGGACTGGTCAAAGCTGGGCCAGTCGATTCGAGACCGGCCCGGGTGGCCGGCCGTTCCAGGCGCCGGTTCTCGGGAAACAGGCGGCCCTGAAGCGAGGACTCCGACGCCGGCATGGATCCGGGGGCTTTCCGCTCATCGAGGAGTGCAAGCTTCTCGACCAAGCTGCGGCTGGCCTCGGCCACCAGGCGCAATTCGCTGCCGTAATGCCGGTGCGGGGGGGCCAGGACGCCGGGCTCTTCGAGGAGATCGCAATAGAGCGAAAGAGCGGTCACCATGTTTCTGGCGTCGTGGGCCAGTTCCACCAGGCTTTCGCCGTGATTGTAGATTGCCGCCAGGGTCTCCACGACCGCCTCTACCCGTTTCCGCTCCTCCACCGTCTTCGATTCCATTGCCTGCATGCTGGTTCCCTTTCTGTGCGCCATCCCCCCGGCTCAGCCGCCCTGCCCGCCGGCTTCCCATTTCCGTTCCGGCTCATCGGCTTGTCCTTTTCTAGTACACGTCGAGTGCCAAACCCGGACGTTTTGGCTAAGTATTTAGAAATGCGAGGCTTAGTCTTTCTGCACGGGGTCAGGGGTGGGGGTCAGCTATCCACCAAGGCGTCCCGGAATGGGAATGCTTTGCCGGCCATGGCAGGTCTATCTCTTTCTGTTTCTGCAGGTTGCATCTGGTTCCCGGATCGGATCCGGTTTGGAATGAGGTTCCCGTTTCGAAACCGCATCCAGTGGAGGTGCGACCGGGCGCGCAAGACCCCGCAGGATCACGGCGTGCCGGAATGGTCCCGTACAATTTGCCTATGCACGCGCGCGAACCATTCTTCCGCCCTGGCGGCCGGGCTCCGGCCCAGATGCGCCCCCTTGCCATGACACCGGACTTCGTCCAGACCGCAGAAGGCTCCGTGCTGATTACTCTTGGCAACACCCGGGTGCTCACCAACGCCACCATCGAACCGGGAGTCCCCGGCTGGCTGCGCAACTCGGGGCGCGGCTGGGTCACGGCCGAGTACGCCATGCTGCCCCGCTCCACGGTGACGCGGACCCCGCGGGAGAGCGAACGGGGCAAGATCGGCGGGCGCACCCACGAGATCCAGCGCCTGATCGGCCGCAGCCTGCGGTCGGTGGTCGACATGCAGGCGCTGGGCGAGCGGACGGTCATTCTGGACTGCGACGTGATCCAGGCGGATGGAGGCACCCGCACCGCGGCCATCACCGGCGCGGCCGTGGCCCTGGCGCTGGCCCTCCAGGCGCTGGTTGCGGCCGGAACCTTGAAGGCTTCCCCCTTGAAGCAGCTGGTTGCGGCCACCTCGGTGGGAATCGTCGGCGGCACTCCGCTGCTTGACCTCTGCTACGAGGAAGATTCGCAGGCCGAGGTGGACATGAACGTGGTGATGACCGCCGATGGCGGGCTTATCGAAACCCAGGCCACGGCCGAAAAGGGCAGTTTCTCGCGGGAGCAGATGAATGCGCTCATTGACCTGGCGGAACAGGGACTCAAGGAGATCTTCGCGGCGCAGCGGGCGGTGCTGGGGATCTAGCCCCATTGCGGGGATTAGTCCGCCGGGGTCACCGGCAGCTCGATGGCGCTGGCCGCGTCTGGCGCGTGATAGACACGCTGCGTGGCCTTCCTGTAGTCATCGGGCCTGGCCCAGAAGATGTTCTCGACAAATGTCTGCGGGTTGCGGTCGTAGAGCGGAAACCAGCTCGACTGTACCTGCACCATGATGCGGTGGCCGGGAAGGAAAACGTGATTTGCCGGCGGCAGGGGGAAGCGATAGGTCAGCGGCTTATCCGGCTCGATGGGCTTCGGGGACGCGAAGCTTTCCCGGTAGCGGCCGCGGAAGATGTCCATGGCCACGGACAACTGGTAGCCGCCGAGGCCGGGCTGGCCCGGGACCTCGTCCGGATAGACGTCGATCAGCTTCACCACCCAGTCGGAATCGGTGCCGCTGGTGGAGGCGACCAGGTTGGCGACCGGCTGCCCCTCGATATGCACCGGCGCGTTCAGCACCTCGGACGTGTAGCTCAACACGTCTGTCCGCCCCGAGGCTTCCCGCTGGTCGTCGACCAGCCATTGGGGCCAGGTGAGCGGCAGGTCGTAGCCGATGGGCTGGCTGGGCCGGGCGCGGAAGGGCACGGGCCGGGCGGGATCGGAGACGTACTCGTCGAAGGCGGCGGAGTTAGCGGTGTTGGCGGAGTCATCCGGGGCAGCGCCGGTTTCATCGAAGCTCAGCTTGAAGCGGGCCTGCAGATAAAGCCGCTTCATAGCCGGAGACACAGGCCACGCATCCAGCTTCTGCCAGCGATTCACCCCGGTTTCAAACACCGTCACCCGGGCCACCTGGCCGTCGGACGGGGCGTCGTCTTTGAGGTAATGATCAAGAAACGGGCGCAGCACGTTCTGCCGGAACCAGGTCCCGGTGTCGGACCCGAAGCGGATCGCGCCCAGCGAGGCGGCGTCTTCGATCTCCTGCCCGTGATGCCATGGTCCCAGGACCAGGAACACCCTGTCATTGTCCTTATCGAGCGGCTTGACCGCTTTGTAGACCGCCACCGCGCCGTAGATGTCCTCCTGGTCCCACAGGCTGTGGACGAGCATCATGGGCACCTTGATTCCCTCGGAGGCGAAGTCGGCGGCCAGCACCTTGTCCATGGCCTGGTCGTTCCAGAAGGAATCGTAGCCGGGATGGGCGAGGATCTTCTTCCAGAAGCCCATCTGCTCCAGCCCGTGACGGCGGCCCAGTTCGCCCGCGGAGCCGGCGCTCATGAATTCCTCGTAGTCGTCGAAGTGCGCCGACCACCATTTGAACTTGGGGTCGTTGTCGCGGGTTCCTTCCTGCTCGTAGATGTAGGGCATGTTCTGCTCGCGGAAGGCCCCGTTGTGAAACCAGTCGTCGCCCATCCAGCCGTCCACCATGGGGTTCATGGGCACGGAAACCTTGAGCGCCGGGTGCGGATGCACGACCGCCATCAGGGGCAGGAACCCGTCGTAGGAGATGCCCAGGATGCCCACCTTGCCGTTGGTCTCGGGAATGTTCTTGACCAGCCAGTCGATGGTGTCCCAGGTGTCGGTCGATTCGTCGACGGGGGTGGGGTTCTGGGGCCCGTGCAGCGGCCGGTTCATCACGTAATCGCCCTCCGAGCCATACTTGCCGCGGATGTCCTCGACCACGCGGATATAGCCGCCTTCGAGAATCACGTCGGTTGCGTTGTCATAGCCATAGAGAGACGCGCCGAGATGGGCGCTGTGCAGGTTGGCGGTCTGCGCGTCGGCGCCGTAGGGAGTGCGCGTGAGCAGGATGGGGGCATGCCTGGCGCCATTCGGAAGCAGGATTACGGCATGCAGCTTCACTCCGTCGCGCATGGGAATCATGGCCTCGCGACGCACATAGTCGAAGCCCGCGGTGGCCGGTTTCAGCGCGGCCGGCGTCTCGCTGGGATAGTTGGGGTATTGCGGCTTCTGACCATTCGTTTGCGCGCCGGCCTGGGCCGAAACCAGCAAGACCGGGACTAAGAACAACTCTGCGGCGCACGCGTGGCGAACACATGTTTTAGACAAGACAGGAACCTTCCGAGACTGAGAATCGGATTCCAATACTAACTTGGCCCGACCGGTACGTGGAAGCGCGAGTGTTGTCGGGCATTGGCTGAAAGTGTTTTGATGGGCGAGACAAACCTGTAAGCTAACCATCTATGGATCGACAGGAGGATGTGCCATGAAGGGATTGTCTGCCATTTTGCTCCTGGGTGCCACCTTGGCCTTTGCTCAAGACCATCATCAAATGGTGAACGAGCACGGTGACAGTGTGATGGGATTCTCCCACGAAAAGACCACGCACCATTTTGAATTAGGTTATGACGGGGGCGCCATTGATGTCCGGGCCAATGACGTCAACGATACCCTGAGCCGCGACGAAATCCGGTCGCATCTCCGGCACATTGCGCATATGTTCGCGGAAGGCAATTTCAACGCACCGATGCTCGTTCACAATCGTGAAGACGTTCCGGGCACTGCGATGATGTCGCGGCTGAAGGATCAACTGCACTGGACGATCTCAGAAACGCCGCGTGGCGCGCGGCTCATCGTCATCGCCGACAATCAGCCTGCACTGGACGCGGTTCACCAGTTTTTGCGGTTTCAGATCGAGGATCATCAGACGGGCGACTGCCCGATGGTTCACTAGGCACGCCGTTTCGCGCGGTCCCCCGTGATTTGGTCATCCCCCTCCGCCATGGGGCGTCTCGCTCAGCGCAACACCGCCGACAATGCGATGGTTCCAACCAGGCCCGCCACTGACAATACTGTCTCCAGCACCGACCAGGTGGCCAGGGTCTGTTTCACGTCCAGGTTGAAAAGCGAAACGATCAGCCAGAAACCGGAGTCGTTGACATGGGAGAACATCAGAGATCCCGCTCCGGTGGCAAGCACCAGCATTTCGGGGCGCACGCCCAGATGGCCGGCCATGGGCGCGAGCACTCCGGACGCCACGGCCATGGCCACGGTAGCCGAACCCATCGAGACCCGCACCACGGCGGCCAGCATCCAGGCCAGCACCAGGGGCGGCATGTGGGCACCCATGGCGAGGCCCACGGTGGCCTGCGCCGCGCCTGAATCGCGCAGGATGCCGCTCAGGCCCCCGGCGGCCGAAAGGATCACCAATGCGTTGGCGATGGGTTCAAACGACTCCCACGTCAATCGCCGCAGACGCTCGGAATTTCCGATGGCGGCGCGCGGAACACGGCTGCCGAGCGTGAACAACGCCACCAGCACGGCCACGAGCATGGCTACATCGGGATAACCGGCCAGGTGCAGGATCTGATTGGGCAATCCTCCCGCCGCAGTAAGGGAGTCGGCCCAACTGCCCAGGAAGATGAGAGCAATGGGCAGCAGGATGGCGACCACCGCGCGGATCGCGCCGGCCGCCGGACGATCTTCTTGCCTGGTTGGCAGTTCAGCTGGCAAATCGACAGCGCCGGCGCCTTCGCGCGCCGGATCGGCCGGCAGACCGGTCGCGGCGTTTTCGGGCGCCATCGGATACATGCCCCTGGCGGCGGCCGGGTTCGACCGCCGCCGGTCCCAGCGACGCACGAAAAACCAGCCCAGGACCGGTCCGGCCAATGCGGCGGCGGGGACTCCCACGACCAGCCCCCAAAATATGGAGCGGCCCACGTCGGCGTGATACGCCGTGGTCGCGAGCATGGCTGCCGGATGGGGCGGCAGCAGTCCGTGAGTCACAGAGAGCCCCGCCAGGACGGGCACGGAGACCAGAATCGGAGGGCGGCCGGTCCGCCGCGCCGCCTCCACCACAATCGGCATCAGGAGCACCAGGCCGACTTCAAAAAACACCGGCATGCCGACCAGAACACCCAGAATCAGCAGCACCCAGGGCAAGCCGCGTTCGCCGCATCCGGCCACCATGGCCCGGCTCAGAGACGCCGCGGCTCCGGAGGAGGCGAGAAGGCGGCCCAGCACCGCTCCCATCCCCAGGATGATCGCGATGTGGCCCATCATCGCGCCCACTCCAGCTGTAAAGGAAAGCGGAACCTGCCTGAGCGGCATTCCCGCAACACAGCCGAGTGCGAGCGCGCCCGTTGCCAGCGCCAGAGCTGGATGCAACCGCAGCCGCACGATGAGCACCAGCAGCAGCGCGACTGTTCCCGCAACGCAGACCAAAAGAAACCAATCGTGGGCGGTAGAGCCGGCGGCTATCACGGGGCGATTATTCCACACATCCCGGGCGCTTTTGCGAAACCATGGCTCGCGTCCGTGATCCAAACACAAGAGGCGCAATCAATCCGCTGCATTGCAGGCAACGGGTTTTCGCGGCCTGGCGTCTGAAATTGCCGCGTGCCGCAGGCCACACGGCGGGATTGCCATCCTCTGCTACCATATTCACGATTGCAGTTCTTGCCGCCGGGCCGGACTGTGTGGGAGCCACGCCGGCTGGAGCCGCACCAGAAGGAGAATTTTCCATGCCTCTAGTCACAAATCGGCAACTCCTCGACGAGGCCGCCAAGGGCGGTTATGGCGTCGGCGCCTTCAATGTCAACGATATGGAACAAATCCAGGCGATCATGGGCGCGGCCGTGGAAACCAAATCGCCAGTCATCATCCAGGCGAGCCGCGGCGCACGGGCGTTTGCCGAGGACCGCTACCTCTACCACCTGATTCTGGCGGCCAACGAACTGCACCCGGAAATTCCTCTGGCCATGCACCAGGACCACGGCAACAGCTTTGAGACCTGCAAGAGCGCCATCGCCCTCGGCTTCACCAGCGTGATGATGGATGGCTCGCTTCTCGAAGACGGCAAGACCCCATCCACGTTTGAGCAGAACGTCGAAGTTACCCGGAAAGTAGTGGACTATGCCCACGAGCGCGGCGTGAGTGTGGAGGGGGAGATCGGAGTGCTGGGAGGCGTGGAAGACGGCCACGGCGCGGGCGGCTCGGGGCTCGATCACATCACCGATCCCGACCAGGCGGTCGAATTTGCCGAGCGCACCGGGGTGGATTCGCTGGCGCTCGCCATCGGCACCAGCCACGGCGCTTACAAGTTCACGAAAAAGCCGGATGGCTCGGTGCTCAAGATGGACGTGCTGATCGCCATTCACAAGCGCCTGCCCAAGACGCACCTGGTGATGCATGGCAGCTCTTCGGTACCGAAGGACCTGCAGGACATCGTGAACCAATACGGCGGCAAGCTGAAGCAGACCTGGGGCGTGCCTGTCGAGGAAATCCAGCTCGGCATCAAGAACGGGGTGCGCAAGATCAACGTGGACACCGATAACCGTCTTGCCATGACCGGCGCCATTCGCAAGGTGCTCTGGGAGTCTCCGGAGAAGTTCGATCCGCGCGACTACATGAAGCCCGCCCGCGATGCCATGAAGAAGGTCGTGGCCGAGCGCATGCGGGAATTCGGCCAGGCCGGCCACGCCAACGACTACACGGCTATCTCTCTCTCCGAGATGGCCAAGGGTTACGCCAGCGGCAAACTGGACACGCGGCCTTCGATGGCTGGAGCCCGCTAGGCCAACAGATCATCTTCCTGGGAAAAACGGAACGGGCCGCTCCGGCTATGGGGTGGCCCGTTCTGTTACATGGAGTGGAAAAGACGCCGGGTGTAATTGCGGCTGAATCACGGTTTCGGTTTTGTTGCCTCAGCCTCGGCCAGCGTGTAATAGCCCGTCCGCGTGCGGACCTGTGCTCCTGGCTTGTCGACCTGCACCTTGATCTCGTGGAATGTCGTTTCACGAACGCTCGGGGGCGCTTCGAACGTCAAGACGTAGTAATGCTGCGCGTCCGCCAGGCAGTCGTCAATCATGCTGGCGATATCGTTT
>DASXGD010000429.1:0-3478 GCA_036489245.1 Occallatibacter sp.
AATCGAAGCCCACATTTTCATGCCCCGCGACACGCCCATGGCCAACCAGGTGGAGTGCCTCGCCTACGGAGCGCACCTGACCCTGGTCGATGGGCTCATCTCCGACTGCGGCCGCATGGTGGCCGAGCGCAAAGCGGCCGAGGGCTGGTTCGATGTCTCCACGCTCAAAGAGCCGTTTCGCGTCGAGGGCAAGAAGACCATGGGCTACGAACTGGTGGAGCAGCTCGGCTGGCAATATCCGGATGCGGTCTTTTATCCCACCGGAGGCGGAGTGGGCATGATCGGCATGTGGAAGGCGTTCCAGGAATTAGAACAGCTCGGCTGGGCCACAGGCCCGCGGCCGCGCATGATCGCGGTGCAGGCCGACGGTTGCGCTCCCGTGGTGCGCGCCTTCGAACAGGGCGAGAAGCTATGCCGGATGTGGCCGGACGCGCATACCTTCGCCTCGGGCCTGCGCGTGCCCAAGCCCTATGGAGACTCCATCATTCTCGAAATCCTGCGCGAGTCAGGAGGCCTGGCCGTGGCTCTCAGCGATGATGCGATCTTTGCTTCTCTCGAGGACTGGGCCCGGCACGAAGGTCTGCTGTTGTCCCCTGAGGGCGCGGCCGCCACGGCCGCATACGACCACCTGCTCGCCAGCGGTTTTCTGACCGCGAAAGACCGTGTGGTGCTCTTCAATACCGGCTCGGGCAACAAATACACCGACGTGATCGGCTCCAGGCTTCGGGAACCAGACAGGTCACCGGGTGCCCCATCCTAGCGACGTATTTGTTTTTGTCGCTAGGGTGGGATCCCACAACTGCGGACCGGCCGCTTTGACTTTGACAAATTAGTTCGCCGAACTTGAAGAAGTGCTTGGCACAGGCTTGGGCGTCGAATCGCTGGCTGCAGGCTTGGATTCCACAGCCGGTTTCGCGTCACTCGCCGGCTTCGCGTCGCTGCCCGCGCTGCCTGCGCTTTCGCTCGCAGGCTTGTCTGCCGAGCTCGACGCGGCCTTGGGCGCGTAGTCGTTGATATACCATCCGGCGCCCTTGAACTGCAGCGCGGGCGCGGTCAGCGGACGCTCCAGCAAACCGCCGCACTTGGGACAAACGACCTCAGGTTCCGCGCTGAAACTCTGGATCTTCTCAAACCGGTGGCCGCACTGCGTGCAGCGATACTCGTATAACGGCAACTTGACTCACCCCAGGGAACTGAATTTTCCGCTTCATTGTCCATTTTATCGGCAATGCCGCAAAATTCCTGCAAATCGACGCGTGTCGATTCCTTCACGAACTAAACCCCATCCTGGGATGACTGCGCAGTTTGCAACTGATTACTTGCCAATCACAAGGATCTGAAACGAACCGGGGATCATCGGCGCGCGCGGTCCTCTCATCCATGCCGGACCCGAACCCGGCTGGGCTGGCGTTGCCGGCGCCGCTGCAGGGTTTACGGCAGGCAGAGGGGGCGCGGGCACCGGACCAAACTCCGCCGTGATGCTGAAGATCTGGTTGGTCTTCGTATCCAGGGTCAGCGTCTTCGCCCGCGCCGGCGTCGGAACCGTCTGTTCGACTGAGAAACTTGTCGGCGAATCCTCTTTGATCACCGTCAGCGTGCCGTCGCCCTGCGAACTGAAGGCCTCCATAGTTGCCGGGTTGAATGCGGCTCCATCCGATCCGTTGCCGATGGGCAGATCGGTGATGATATGTCCGTCCGTAGCCGACAGGATGATCATGTTCTTTTTGTCGCGGCAGGCGGCAAACAGAATACTGTTCTTCACATCGAGCGCCAGGCCGGCGCATCCCCCGCCCTTGCTGGAGACGTCATACTTGCCGACCATCTTCATGGCGTTGGCATCGATCACCGCGATGGCGTCCTTGTCTTCGATATCGACGTAGATCTTGCCCTGGCCGTCAGTCGCGGCCTGCTCCGGTGCGCCGCCGATGTCGATCGTGCCCAGAATCGATCCGTCCTTATCGTCAAGCACGGTGATGTTCGGCGTCGCGTGGCTGAGGACATAGAAGCGGTGGTTATACGGGTCGTTGAGATAACCGTCGGGATTGCCCTGCACGTCGATCTTCTTCAGAATCGCTAAGGTCTTGGCATCGAACATCGTCACCGGCTTTGAAGTCGCGAAGCCATGCCCGGTCGCCGTATCGACCGCCCCGCCGTGCGCGCTGGTGCCGGGGATGTCGCCCACCTGGGCCAGCGTATCGAGGTTGAAGACGCCGATATGGCCCGCGGGGCCGGATCGAGCGACGTACAGATTGCGGCCATCCGGATCGGCGGTCACGTAATCGAATCCGCCCTCGCCTCCGACCAGTTGTATCTTCAGTACCTTGTAGGGGCCGGTGTCCTGCGCGTAGACGAGGCCCGAAAACAAAAGCGCGAGAGCCGAAATCATAAAGATGGGAAGCTTTGAAATCATGGAATCTCTCCAAAAGGTGGGCCGGGGTTTTAGCCCCGGCACAAATCCTCCACCGTGGGTCCCAGGCCCCGAGGTGCGCGGTTTCGCTTTCACGTGCCTGCCCGGGACTTCGTGCCTCAATGCACCGAAACCGGAACGGATGCGGAGTGGTTCTCCCAGGCCAGCGTGATCATGCCTTTGCCCCCACCCAGATCGGCGATGGTGTATTTCAACTGCTCCACCATGCCCGGATTCGCCATTTGCATTTTCGTTTTGCCCAGGTCCGCGCTGGCGTCATAGGCAAGACCCCATTCGCCCGTCTTCTTATTCACAATGAGGGTCCAGTTGTCGGGGTCGGAAATATCGACGAAGAGCGTGTAGCTTCCCTTGGGCACGGTCAGGCTGCCAATCTGCAGATCGCCGTCGGTCGTCAGGGTTGTCGCGCCGTTGGCGCCGGCGCGCCAGATCGGGTAGTGCGGATTCTTGCCGATCAGGCCATCCTTGGTGAAAATGTGGCCCTGGCGGCCCTTCACTGACGGGGCCGAGTAAACAATCGTTACGCCTTTGCCGCCGATGTCAGCAGAAACTTTCTCCGGCGGGCTCGCCGGATTTCCCTGGGCGAAAACGGCGGTTGCGGCGAAGAAAAGGCCAGCACAAATCAGAACATGCTTCATGACGAAGTTTCTCCTCAAGTTGGGGTGCTCAAGCTGCAACGCGAATGATTGTCGCACCGCGCGGCTGGATTGGGGAAATCACCGATGAACGGAGCAATCGACCGCGTGAACAATCGGTGTTGTCAAAACTGCCTCTCCTCGTTCGCCGCATCCGGCGTACAGCGGTGTTTGATCTGCCCTGTTATGATGCGGCGCAGGAACAGCCCATGGTTGACCAGTTTGATCATCGAACGCCCGGAGCGCGCTTTCGGGCGGCGCTCGAGCCGGAAAGGCCGCTCCAGGTCGCCGGAGCCATCAACGCCTACACAGCCCGCCTCGCCGAGGCAGTGGGATTCCGGGCCATCTACCTCTCCGGCGGCGGCGTTGCCGCCAATTCCATGGGCCTGCCCGACCTCGGCATCAGCACCATGGAAGA
>DASXGD010000468.1:0-5622 GCA_036489245.1 Occallatibacter sp.
GCGTCCACGCAGTCTGCGCCTCCCAGGCGCAACCAGACCTGTTCGAGCCACGTTCCAAGGGACGCAGCCGGCTGGGCGGCGCGAAGGTCGGCTGCTGCCTCGATTGTTTCGAGCGCGCGATGCGCGGCCTCGCGGCCTTCCTTGCTGAGCAGGTGGAGGCGGGAGGCGAGCAGTTCCGGAACGGGCCGGCGAAGAACCTCCGCGTCGTCGGCGCTCGCAAGCTTGTGAAGATCGGCCAGCGAGAGCCCGCACCAGGGCGCGCGCAAGACTCCCAGCCACGCCACGCGGTCTTCGCGATTGAACAAAGCGCGTGCGAGGGCGAGCGCATCCAGGACTTCCGGGCGGTCGTTGAGCGATTCGAGATCGACCGCACGGAAGGGAATCGCGGCTTCGCGCAGCGCCTGCGCGACCGGGGCGAGCGCTTTCCGGGTGCGGCCCAGAACCGCGATCCGATACTTTTCGCCGCGGGCGCGCGCTGCTTCGACACGATCCATGTGGCTGCGGATCAGCGCGACGATCTCGCCGGTCTGCGCCTGGTGTTTCATCTCCCGCACCTGCGCGGTTTCCTGCTTGCGCTGCAGGGCGTCAGGACTGGACGAATAGACACGCACCGTCTGGGGCATGAAATCGAGGTGCAAATGAAAACGGGGATCGCGGTCGGATGCAGGCTCGCGCGCGGGTTGGGCCTCGGAGAGTTCGATTCCGCTTCCGTCTTTGACCGCGAAGACTTTCCTGAACGCGTCGTTGAGTCTGTCGACAAGCTTTGGTGTGGTGCGGAAGTTGGACGACAGCGGAACGAAGTCGAGCTTGAGCGTAACCCCGGTCGGCAACTCGAGGCCGACGTGGCGGACACGTGGGAACAACTCGGCATCGGCGTCACGGAAAAAGTAGATGGACTGCATGGGGTCGCCCACGACGAAGAGGGTGCGGCCTTCCGGCTCGGGCCACGCCCCAACGAGAGAACCGATCAGCTTGTGCTGGCGGCGGCTGGTGTCTTGAAACTCATCCACAAGCAAATGCTGGATGCCATCGGCCACAGCGATGGCCGCGTCACTGGGAAGTTCGTCTTCGCCTCTCAGTACGCGCTGGGCCATCTGCGACACTTCGGTGAAGTCCACGACGCCGGATTCGGCAAACTCCACCATCAGCTCGGCCACCGCGCGCCGCAGGAGCGTGAAGCAGGCGCGCACAATCTGCCAATCGTCTTCGGGGTAGCGTGCCGGCGGAAGTTGATTAACGGCATTCAATTTTTCTTCGAACCCCGGGATCCCGTCGAGTTGGCTGACGAGGTTTTTGATCCTGCCCTTCTGGTCCGGGGACTCAACTGGAAAGCCGCGTGTGACGTTGAAAGAATTCGGGCTGCATAAGTTGCCCTCTTTTGTCAGCAGCATCTGCGCCATGCAGAGATAGCCCTGGCGCGCTTCCTCCAGCGCATCGGGGTTCCGGAACGGCTCGCACGGAAGACCGGCAAATTGAAATAGCTTGCACTGCAACCACTTGCTGCGCTGCCCGCACGAAAAGCGCGCCAGGTCCATTGCCTCATCGCGCGTTTCCTCATCGATAAGCGCGTCGAGGTCGTTCACGGCGTCGGCAACGGCGCGTGCAAAGGGCCGTTCCAGTTCGGCGCGCAACGCGTCCCAATCCGCTTCGCGCATCTCGGCGAAATCGCGCAGCCAGAATTCCTGCATCCAGCGGTCGCGCTCCGCGAGCATCTGCATGAGCAGGTCTTCCATCTCCTGCAGCCCGTTGTCGCGCCAGGAGAGGAGCGCTTCAACAGCCGGACCAAGCGAGGCAGGGCCAGCGGAATCGTCCTCGCCGATCTGCTCCAGCGTTCTGCGTGCGGCGCGGCGGTACAACTCCGCGGGCCGTTCCGTGATCTCGAGGCCGCCGCCCAATCCGGAGAGCAACGGCTGTTGCAGGGCCAGCTCATAGCAAAAGGAGTCGATGGTCGAAATGCGAAGCTGGGCGGGCATGTTGAGCAGATCCCATCCCATCGACCGTGAATGCTGCAGTGCGCGGCGGGCGAGGAATTCCATCGAAAATTCATCGTCGGCGCC
This sequence comes from Occallatibacter sp., assembly GCA_036489245.1. Classification (GTDB taxonomy): domain Bacteria; phylum Acidobacteriota; class Terriglobia; order Terriglobales; family Acidobacteriaceae; genus Telmatobacter. Next base: position 2,058 of record DASXGD010000468.1, read on the forward strand.
TGTCTGCGCATTGGGGCCCGCCGCCTTTTCCAGCTCCGACAAAATTCGGTTGCGCATCTCGGCCGCCGCCGCCTTGGTGAAGGTGATGGCGACGATGCGGCCCGGCTCGTCCACCTCGCTCAGGAGGCGCAGAAACCGGCGTGTGAGCAGGTCGGTCTTACCCGAGCCCGCGGGCGCCTGGACGAGGATGGAACGGCCGGCGTCGAGTGCCTGCTCGCGCTGGCGCTGATCGGGCGGGGCAGGGCGGGTGATGCTACTCATCGCCCGCCTCCCATCCAATTTCTTCGTCTTCGGGTTCCTCTTCGTCGTTGCGTTCTTTCACGCGGCACAGCGAATACAAGCCACAGCGTTCGCACGTCGCGGGATAATCGCGCGGGTCAACGTCGGCTCGTCCGGCAAGGAAATCGCGCGCCAGTTGTTCGATGGCTTCTTTCCATTCGGAAAGCTGTTCGGGCGTGAGAGGATTCTTCACCAGGGCTGATTTCGCATCGAGGTTGCTGTCGAGAGTGCGGACTGCATCCCGCACCTTGCCCGCGAAACACAGGTTCCCGGTGCGGACTTTGGCGAAGACCAGGCCGCCCGTCTCTTTTTCGTGGTCCAGCCCGAACGCCGCATACAGCGGCAGCTGAACATCATCCGGGCGCGGCAGTTCCCAGGACCTGGTGGCGACATTGCCGGTCTTGTAATCGATGACCAGCAGCGAACCATCGTTGAGCCGATCGAGGCGATCGAGGCGCAGCTTCAACGTGAGTCCGGCAATGGTGGGGTTCGCGTCCTCCTCCGTGGCGTCCACCGTGAAAGGCACGCGCGTTCGTTCGTATTCCAGCCATTCTTTAACCAGGCGGACGAGACGCTTCTCTTCCAGCTCGAGATAACGCTGCGGCATCTGTTCGCGCGCCGCGAGCGGCAACTTGTCGGCCATCACGCGCTGCACGTGTTCTGTGACGAAAGGCCCCAAGTCTGGTCCCAGGTTCTCGAGTTCCGTGAAGGTCCGAATGCCATGATGCGTCGGGCCGCCCCAAACGGCGTGAAGGACAGCGTGCAGAAGCTGGCCCCGCTGGCTCGCCGTGAGTCCCGCTTCCGCCGGGTCCCACGCCTGGGCTCCCAACCGCGTTGTGGCGAAGGCCTTGAAGGCGCACTGAGATTGGGCCGTGAGCACGTTCGAGCCGCCCGGCATCTCGTGAACCTCCATCGCGGCGGGAGGTGCGGGTGCATCGTCAAACAGGCTCAGTTGCGTGGTGCTCTTTTTCAGGCGAGCCGCGGGGAGACTTGCTGGAGCCGCCGGCACTCGAATCCACTCGCGGTCCTCGAAAGCTATGGTCAGGGGCACATTTGGCGCGGCAGGCGCAAAGTCCGACGGCAGCGGCCGCGGCATTCCAGCGGTCGCAACCACAAGGCGGGACGGGCGTGTCTCCACGCCCTCGTTTTGCTGCGCATAGGTGAAGATCACCTCGGGCGCGGCGGCCAGCAAGCGGGTGGTGATGGACGCGGCCAGTTCCCAATCAAGCTGAGCAGAGGCATGCGGCATCCGCGCGGACCGCTGCACTTCGATGGGCAGCAAGGGATGGGTTCTTCCGCTCCCCGGCCAGGCGCCCTCGTCCGCGCCGAGGAACCAGATTGCATCCGCGCTCAGCCCCGCGGACTCGGCCGGTCCGGCGATCTGGATCGGAGCATCCACCGATTCCGCCGCGAAGAGTGTTTCGCCGAGTGCGCGTTCAAGGGTGGAGCGAAATTCGCTCCATGTCATGGTGCGTCCGTCGAACCCCAGAGATCCGCATGAATCGACCGCCTGCTGCCAGCGGCTGATGGCCTGGAATTCCGCACTTGTGGGCGCGGTGTCTCCCGGCCAGCCGATGGTCTCGAGCAACTGGGGAATGAGCCCGGCCCACTCCAGCGCGCTCTGCGATTGCGGAGTGGCTTCAAGACGGTTTTGGGCGCGGGACATGCGTTCGACCCATGCAGCCGGAAGAGACGCCGAGCGGGTACGCTGGCGCATGAATGCGTTGAGTGTCCAGCGGGTTCGTTGCAGTCCTTTGTGCCGCAAACCCCGCATCACCGACTGCAAGGCCGCGGCTTCGTCGGGTCGCGCCGCGCCGGTCCCGCTGCCCAGCAGCCAGTCGACTTCGTGCTCCTCGAGTGCGTCGTCGAGCCAGCGCAGGAGGAGGCTCGCCGCGCGCGCCAGGCCGACATCGAGGAGGGGAACACCCAGTGAGAATTCAAACCGAAGCGGCCGCGCGCCGACGCCGGGCTTGTGGAATGCACGTTCGATCTCGCCCCGGCGCTGACTCGCATCGTGGGCGACGACCAGCACACGGGCTGAAGGCCGGGCGGCAAGATAACGGCTGCACCAGAGCGCGCAGGCGTTCAGTTCGGCCTGCTCGTTTGCTGCGCCATGGAAGCGGATATCTGCGGCAGGCTGGCCCGGCGCGATCGAGCGCCATTCGCCCCACGCATCGAACACCATTTGCTGGACGGGCAACAGGCGGTCAAACCCGGCCAGCACCAGCGGAGGCCGGCCGGGATCCTGATTCTCGATCTGCGACAACAGTTCTAAAGGCACGCGGCTGGGGCTGATCAGGCCGTCGGCGCGGCAGGCATCATCGAATGCCGACAGCCAGCCACTGAAGGCTCCGTGGTCCTGCTGCCAGGCAGTGCGTGCAGCGGGCCGAAGGAGGTGCGGCGCATGGGCGCAGAGGAGTTCGTGGGCTTCCATCGCCAGTTGGGCGAGGCGCCGGCGCGGCGTTTCGGTCCAACCCGCGGTGTGCCGGCTGTCGCGAATGATGCGACACCAAAGCGACTCCTCCTGGAGGGCGTTCAGCAGGAGACTATCTCCACCGCGATCGGCCCACGCCGAGCGGGCCAAACTCACCCAGTCCAGAACCTGGGGCGCGGGCCACGCCGTGAGGCCTTCGGCGCGGCGGGCGCGATGGAACGCCGACTTGACGGCCCGGGCAGCGCGCTCGCTGGCTGCAACCACCAGGCCGCCCCCGCGCAGCCACGCGTCCACCTCAGGCCCTGAAATGAAACCCATGTCAGGGTTATATACCTTGCGGAGCTGTGGAAGCGGCGATTCTTCGCTTTTTTTTCGCCAAATCGCAATTGGGCAAAAGCACCAACCGACCGCCCGGTCAAAGGCCCATTACACTCATTTCATGATCAAGCGCATTGGCGTGCACCTGGGCACCGCGGGCGGCGCCTCAAACGCTGTTCTGCGCGCTCGCGCGGTGGGGGCCAACACATTCCAGATATTTTCATCGAGCCCGCGCATGTGGCGCCCCGCAATCGTGGACCCCGAGCAGGCTGCCCGCCTGCGCGAAATGAGGGCCGCGCATGACATCACGCCGCTCGTGATCCACACCAGTTATCTGGTCAACCTCTGCAGCCAGACCGAAGAGGTACGCAGCAAAAGCATCGCCTGTTTTCGCCAGGAAATCGAGCGCGCGCTCACCCTCGGCGCCGATTACCTCGTCCTCCATCCCGGCTCATGGAAGGGTCTCAGCCGCCACGCGGGCCTGAGGCTCGCCGCCGAATCCATCGAACGCGCGCTCGAGGGCTTTCCCTGGCA
>DASXGD010000518.1:0-3445 GCA_036489245.1 Occallatibacter sp.
GCGCGACTACCCAGGGATTGATTGGCGGCCTGTTCAGCGCCCTTGGTGGGGCTTGCGGCGCGGCGACGGGGGCGGGGAGGGTAGCGGCAGCGGCCATGCGGGATCCTGAACCTCAAAATTGAGACCGATCGGTCTCGTGTATCATCTGATTCTCAGGATTTGCGACCGATCCGTCTTTTTTTGATTTAATCTGGTCGGCGAAGGTAGATCGAAATGCGAAAAGGGGAGACAACGCGGCAACGGATCATCGAGCGATCGGCTCCGATCTTTAACCAGAAAGGATTCGCCGGTTGTTCGATGCAGGATGTGATGGAGGCGACGGGCCTTGAAAAGGGCGGGCTTTACAGGCATTTTTCGGGCAAGGAGGAACTAGCCGCCGAGGTGTTTCGGTACACGGTGGGGCGCGCGGAAAAAATACGCGGCGCAATGATCGATCCAGGCCTGGGCGCGCTCGATCAGCTGCGCTCGCTTGTCCGGCGCTTCGTGGAAGTGCGCTCCGATGTGCCGGGTGGATGCGCCATCTTCAATACCGCCATCGGAGAGGATGACGGGAATCCGGTTCTGCGGGGCCTGGCGCTGGAGGCTTTGCGCAACTGGAAAGCGCGCCTGACTCGAATCGCCGCACGCGGGATCCGCTCCGGAGAGATTCGTAAGGGTACTGTCCCGCGCCATGTCGCCAACGTCGTGATTGCAACCCTTGAAGGAGGGTTGGCGATGAGCCGCCTGGAAGGCTCAAAGACCGCCCTCGAGGACGCGCAGATCGCCCTGGAGCAATTTCTGGGCGGCCTCGCGGCCTGAGAAAAACTCAAAGCATCTTTTCGGGCCCGATGCGAATCTCCGAGATGCAGTTGTTATGCCCTCGACCTATGTCTCACGCCAGCGTTGCCGACCCGCGCTGGATGAAAAAGAATGGTCAGTCAAACACCGGGTTCTGTGACCCGATGGTTAAAAACGGGATTTGGCTTTTGTGGTCTCTCACCCTTTCGCCAGGAAAAAAGCGAAAGGATAGGGCACGGAGATTTGGTCTGGTTAGTAGAGGGAAGGAGCTCGCCGATCGCCATGGAGAAAGACGCTTCGTTGCGCCAGCACCTGCTGGAATTGCTCAAGGGCGGAAGCGCCCACACAAGTTTTCAGGACGCCATCCGGGATTTTCCCGCTGAACTGAGAGGAAAGCGGCCCAAGGGGGCACCCCATTCGCCGTGGGAGCTGCTGGAGCACATGCGCATCGCGCAGTTGGACATTCTCGAATTTTCGCGCGACTCCGGACACAAGTCGCCGAAGTGGCCGGAAGGCTATTGGCCTGAAAGCCCGGAGCCGCCGGACGAGAAAGCATGGGACCGAAGCGTCCATGCCTTCTGCCAGGAACTGCAGTCGATGAGCGCGCTGGTAGCCGACGATGCCACCGACCTGTATGCGCGCATTCCTCATGGGGACGGGCAGACGATCTTGCGCGAAGCCCTTCTAGTTGCCGACCACAACGCCTACCATTTGGGCCAGCTGGTGCTGGTGCGACGCATGCTGGGGACGTGGAACGTGGCGTCGTGATTGTTGCTATTTAAGAATTGGTTGTGTGCAGGTGCGATTCGCTCAGGCGCATGGCCACGGCTTCAACCACCTGTTCATGAACTTCGTCGATGCCAAGGTCGCCTTCAATGAGAACCACGCGTTCGGGTTCGCGCGCGGCGATCTCGCGATACTTCTCCCAGACGCGCCGGTAGAAGGCGTCGCCTTCCTGCTCGAAGCGGCTTTCGTCCTTGCCGGTTTGCTCGGCAACGCGATCACTGCGGCGCCGGGCGCGGTTGAGGCTGAGCTGGAGGGACGGCAACAGCAACAAGGTCAGATCGGGTTGAAGATCGCCGCAGATGAGCCGGTGCAGTTCGAGAATGGCCGCCGAACCTATCTCGCGTCCCCCGCCCTGGTAGGCCTCGGTGGAGTCAGTAAAGCGGTCGCAGAGGACCGTTGTGCCTGATGCAAGGGCGGGTTCGATTACCTCGGCGATGGCCTGGGCCCGATCGGCAAACATGAGAGCCATCTCCGTCATGGGCGACAGAGTGCGGGAACGGGAATCGAGGAGGAGTTCGCGGATGCGCTCCCCCAGCGGCGTTCCGCCAGGCTGGCGGGTTATGACCGGCACCGAGCCGCGCTTCTGCATCCACGCAGCCAGACGCTTGATCTGGGTAGTCTTGCCCGAACCATCGAGCCCTTCGAGCGTGATGAACAGACCGCGCGGCATGGCGTGAGTCTACCATTGCGGCTTGATTGGTGCCGGGGGGGAGACGACACCGCGAGTGTTGTGTTACAACGGGGAAGTTTTCAGTCACGGCGAACACGCGCCGCCGGCGCACCTGGGAGTTCGACCCTTGAAATCACCGAGCCTCTCGAGAATCCTTCTGTGCGGTGTTTTTGCGGCAGGCGCATTTGCCGCTCCCTGCGTGAACGCTCAAAACCTGACCCTCGAAGGCCAGACGGGGGGCTTCATTACGCCCACGGCCTACGTGGTGTATACGGCCAAGGATCACTTATTCTCGCATCCCGCGGTGGGCTTCCACTTCATCAACGTTGATAAGGTGATCGGCAACGTCTACACCTTCAATATCGCGGAGGGTTTTGCCAGTCGGGCGGAGGCGGGCTATACACGCAACGTGCACACGTCAGGCAACGACCCGCTGTTGAGCAGCCTTTGGCATTACGCGGGAATGAATATATTCAGCGGCAAGGTGGTGGCCATCAAAGACGGCCAATGGAGTCCGCTGGTCCCGGGGCTTGCCGTGGGCGCCGTAGTGCGCACCGGCGATCGCTTCGTGAGCGGAGCCCTCGACGGAACCACCTACGTAAACGAGGATTATTACATTGTGGCGAGCAAGACGTGGCTGCACCCGCCGTTGCCGTTTCTCGCCAACCTGGGATGGAAATTAACCAATGCTTCGATCTACGGGGTGGGCGGACAGGCGACAGGGTATAAAGGGCGCCTGTTCGGAGGATTGGGGATTCCGCTCCCGTTTTTCTTCAAGACCGCGATCGTGCCCGCGGCGGGATTCACGCAGCAGCCCTCGCAGGTGAAGAACCTCGGCGCCTTGTTGATCGGCGGCCAGTCTCACATACCGACTACGCTGGATTTTGCGGTTCGGATCACCCAGAAAGAGAACCCTCACTTTGCCTTCGATATCGGGGTCGGCGAAGTGGCGAATCAGATCGGTTATACCTTTATTTATCCACAGGGGGTGACGCCCGTGAACCTGCAGGCCCGGAACGTCCTCGGCCTCGGACTCAGCCTGCGCTACTGAAGCAGCATGGATGAGTACAGATTCAGGGTGCAGCTCGCGCCCGGCCTGCCAGTATGTGGAGCTGTAAGAAGGGGTTCGGAGGGAATCCGGCTCGATATAATGTTACGGAAGCCTTAGTAGATCACATAACCAGCGTTACTTATTTGATCCCGCGACAACTT
>DASXGD010000529.1:0-3061 GCA_036489245.1 Occallatibacter sp.
TATCGAAAGTGCCCCGGCTACAGACTCATTACGTCCGGTAGGGGCTGTGCCCGCCGGGTCACTCCAGATAAGGTTCTAGCGTTTTCTTGCCGTTATCGGAAAGTCATTCCCTCCGGGGTGCGTCGAGTGGCAGTTAATTCCGTATAGGCGACAATCTGGCCGGGCCGCCAGAGTCCCGAGACGCGCTCCAGAACTTTCGACCAAAAGCGAAGGAGCGTGGATGGGCGCTTGCAGCGGAGCATGGAATTGTGCGCTCCCGCGCCGGCGCGATCAAAGAAGTATCGGTGCCCGGCGCCTCCTCGGCGTTTGAGATTCTGCAGCCATGTGCTTCACCGAGAGACGGCTGCTTGACCGTCGCGGTGTGACGTTTCGGCCGACTTCAGCGGCCAAGTCTGCGACCGGGCCACTGCATTAAGAGATTGTCAGTAAAATACCGGTTGATGAGCCTTATCGCTGGCCGTTTCGGACGCTTGCTGGGGTTACGGGACTTGCGGATTCTGATCGTAGTGTTGGTTGGGGTTGCAGTTTTTGGAATCGTCGACGGGTCGGGTTGGAGGAGTCCCAGCACTTCCACAATTGCGTACCGCCCCGCGTTTCTGTTCGGCGTGGCGCTGGTGTTCGGGTGGCGGGGCATGGTCTGGAGCCAGATCGTAATTTTTGCGGTTTTCGGCGCATTTACGGGCTGGCGAGCGGCTATTTTCCTGACACCTCTCTTCACCGCCTCTCACGCGCTCGGCCTGTTTGCAGCCCGGCGGCTCGCCAGAGGATGGGCATGGCTGTCCGGGGAAAGGGCCACCATAGCGTTCCTTGCCGGCGCCGTGCTGGCGCCCGCGGTGCCGTCATTACTGAACAGTATGACCCTGCGGTATATCGGCCTTCCTGTTGGCCACGGCGTGCCGACGGCTGTCGACCTTTGGCTGCGAGGAATCGCCGGAATTCTGGCCATCGTACCGGCGATGCTGGTGTATGGTTCCAAACCGCTAAGGAGGTGGGCCGGATTGGCGCCGGATGCCGAATGGCGTCCGCTCGTCACTCGCCGGCATGTTCTCGAACTGTTGGCCGAAATGGGGATCTGCGCGGCGATTCTGTGGATGACGGTGGCATTCAAGGAGCAGTTCAGTCTGAATGTCACGTATCTGGCGTTTCTTCCGTCACTGGCATTCATCCTCGTCCGCGGTATGGGTTTCGCCGCGTTAGTGCTGGCCACGAACGCCGTAATGGCGACGACTATGTGGCAGCAACTGCACTGGGCAGCTGTGGTCTCAGCCGGGGATCTCCGCTTGCTGCTCGCCAGTTACTCGCTAACGATCCTGATATTTGCAGCGGTAGTGGATGAACGGGAGCGCAGCCGGACCGAATTCGAAAACCTGGTTACCGCGGAAGCAGTACTGCGGGAAAACGAGAAGCATTTCCGCATCATGGCCAATTCGGCGCCCGTCATGATCTGGGCTACGGACCAGAACTACGTCTGCACCTTCGTAAATACACGCTGGCTGGAATTCACCGGACGCACCCTAGAGCAGGAGCTAGGCGACGGTTGGATCGTTGGCATCCATCCGGAGGACAAATCGCGGTGCCTGGCGATTATCGAGCAGGCCGCCGCGGCCCGGCGCGGTTATTCGGTGGAGTGCCGTTTTCGACGCGCCGATGGTGAATATCGCTGGATGCTGGACAATGGCATGCCGCTGTATCGCGATGGCGAATACGCCGGATTCATCGGATCCTGCACGGATATTACCGACGCCAAAGCGGCTGCGGCGCAATTGATGGAGAGCGAACAGCGCCTGAAAAGCGCTCAGGAACTGGCTCATGTCGGAAGCTGGCATTGGGACCTCACAACAGACCGGGTGTCCTGCTCGGAGGAAATGCGCCGGATTCTCGGCCAACCCGACAGCTACAGACCGAGTTTGGAGGCGCTTATTGAAGCAATCGCTCCGGGCGACAGAGAGCGGGTGGGGCACGAAATCCAATCCGGCCTTGCGGAGAAGCGCGGGTGTTCCACGGAATTTCAAATTGTTCGCCCCACCGGAGAATTCCGGAGCGTGGTGTTCGTCTCGCGCGTATTAGTGGACGAAGTAGGCATTCCGCGGCACGTGTTCGGCGCCTGCCAGGATGTCACCGATATGCGGCGATCACAGGAGGAGGCTTTCTCAAGGCAGAAGCTGGAGACGTTGGGAACTCTGGCGAATGGCATTGCGCACGACTTCAACAACGTCCTTGGCGGAGTAGTCGCACAAGCGGAACTGGGGCTCGCCGAGCTCGAGGATGGGTCGGGCGTCGAGGGGCAGTTTGAGGCGATTCGGGGCATTGCAATGCGTGGTTCGGAGATTGTCCGCGAGTTGATGATCTATGCCGGCACCGAGAGTCAGACTCTGGCGACGGTCAACCTTTCCAAGATCGTTAAGGAGATGATGGGTCTGCTCAGGGTTTCCGTTTCCAAGCATGCCAGTATTGAGACAGAGCTGGCCGCGGACCTGCCGGCCATCCTGGCCAACTCCGCGCGGATTTCGCAACTCGTGCTGAACCTAGTGACGAATGCATCGGAGGCGATCGGCGAGACGCAAGGGGTGATTCGTATTCGGACCTGGCGAGCGGCCGGACAGAGCCTTCGGGAAACGGGCCGGTCGAATGACCGCTGTGTGCAATTGGAGATTTCCGACACCGGTTGCGGCATGTCGCCGGAGACGCGGGCCAGAATGTTCGAGCCCTTTTTCAGCACCAAATCCTCGGGGAGGGGCCTCGGGCTTGCCGTGGTCGAGGGGATTGTTCGGAGCCTCGATGGCACGATCGAACTGGACAGCAAACCGGGCAACGGCACGGCGATACGGGTTTCGCTGCCTAGCGCTGAAGGAACTCCCGCGCGGGTCGATGAAATGAAAGAGCGCCGCGCAGAACCGGCGAAGCCACACGGTGCTGCGACGATTCTGTTAGTGGAGGATGAAGATCTGCTGCGGCAAGCCATATCAAAGATGTTCCGCAAAGCGGGTATGACTGTGATTGAGGCGGCGACCGGCTCCGCGGCAATGGACGCGATTCGCGCCGTGCAAAGAATCGACATTCT
>DASXGD010000012.1:0-8595 GCA_036489245.1 Occallatibacter sp.
CTTCCACTGTTCAGTGTGCAGTATCACCCGGAAGCCGCCCCCGGTCCCCACGATTCGCATTACCTCTTCCGCGACTTCCGCCAGATGATGGAGGAGTGGAAGGGATGAGTCGCATGATGGGCAAAGTTAAGGGCAGTCAACCGCAGCGGGGCTTTTGGCTCCGCTGTTTTTTGGACGGGGCGATCTGGAGCGCTTTGATTTTTGCCGCTCCTGCCGGGTTTAGCTCGCCGATCGATATCCCCGGGCCGGAACACCTGACTCATGTTGACGGACTGGTCGTGAATACCGCCGGACATGCGGTGGCGGACGTAGAGGTCACGCTCGTCAGGGACGATAAGGTTACGTTTCAGACGAGGACAAACAAATCAGGGGAGTTTAACTTTGAGCACGTTTCGGGCCGGTACACGTTTCGAGTAGCTCGTTCGGAGTATGCGCCGGCGGCGCGGGAGATCGTGGTTACCGACGAGATTGTCACACGTGTTGAACGAAAGAAGCTGTACGTCATCGTAGGTCCTGGCGCGTGCATGGATGAGTGCTCCGCGGTGGTCACGAGCAAGCGTGAATTCGAGCGCGATATTCGTGAAAAGCAAAAACATTAGAACAGGGAATCGTCGAGAACAATGCCACGCAGAAATGACATTCAAAAGATCCTGGTGATCGGCTCCGGACCGATTGTGATCGGCCAGTCGGCCGAATTTGACTACTCCGGAACGCAGGCCTGCAAGGCCCTCAAGCAGGAAGGCTATGAGGTGGTGCTGGTGAATTCGAACCCGGCCACCATCATGACCGACCCGGAACTGGCCGACCGCACCTACATCGAGCCGCTCACGCGCGATTACGTCGAAGAGATTATCCGCGCCGAGGCGGAGATGCTGAACGCCCAGCGAAACCCGGGCAAGTTCGCGCTGCTGCCCACCGTGGGCGGGCAAACCGCGCTCAATCTCGCTGTCGATCTCGCCGACGCCGGCATTCTCGATCGCTACAACGTGGAGTTGATCGGCGCCAAGCTCGAAGCCATCAAGAAAGCCGAAGACCGTCTGCTCTTCAAGGACGCGATGATCCGCATCGGGCTCGAGGTTTCGAAGTCGGCCCTGATCAACAATCTTCGTGACGGCCTCGACTTTGCCGCCAAACTCGGCTTCCCGGTCCTCATCCGTCCCAGCTTCACGCTGGGTGGCTCCGGCGGCGGCATTGCCTACAACCGCGAAGAGCTGATGGAGATTCTCGCGCGCGGTCTCGATCTTTCGCCCGTGCACGAGTGTCTTCTCGAAGAGAGCGTTTTGGGCTGGAAGGAATACGAGCTCGAGGTGATGCGTGACCTTGCCGACAACGTCATCATCATCTGCTCCATCGAGAACTTCGATCCCATGGGTGTTCATACCGGCGACTCCATCACCGTCGCGCCGGCTCAGACGCTCACCGACCGCGAGTACCAGAAGATGCGCGACGCCGCCATCGCAGTCATGCGCGAAATCGGCGTCGAGACCGGCGGCTCCAATGTGCAGTTTGCGGTGAACCCCGCCAACGGCCGCATGACCGTCATCGAGATGAACCCGCGCGTGTCGCGTTCGTCGGCTCTGGCTTCAAAGGCCACTGGCTTTCCGATTGCCAAAATCGCGGCCAAGCTCGCCGTCGGCTATACTCTCGATGAAATCCCCAACGATATTACGCGCAAAACACCAGCCTGCTTCGAGCCCACCATTGATTATGTAGTCGTCAAAATCCCCAAGTGGCAGTTTGAGAAATTCCCCGGGGCAGACGACACGCTCGGCCCGCAAATGAAATCCGTTGGCGAAGTCATGGCCATGGGCCGCACCTTCAAAGAAGCTCTGATGAAAGCCTGGCGCGCCCTCGAAACCGGCAAGAAAACAGGCGCCGAGATTCTTGAACCGCGACGGCTGACGCAGATGCTGGTCACGCCGCGCCCCGAACGGCTCGGCTACATCCGATTCGCGTTCGAACGCGGCATGAGCGTACGCGAAGTGGCCCGGCTCACCGGCATGGATCCGTGGTTCCTGCACCAGGTTCGCGAAGTGACGCTGGCCCAGCAGACGATCGCGCGAACCACGCCCGCCGAGATCGAGACGGATCAGCTACGCCAGTTGAAGCGATTCGGCCTCAGCGACGAACGCATCGCAACCGAGTGGAAGCTCGAGGGCAGCGAAGGCGTGAAGCAGGTGAGGGAACTGCGCGAGAGTAAAGGCATCAAGCCGGTCTTCAAACTCGTTGACACGTGCGCTGCCGAGTTTGAATCGATGACGCCATACCTCTACTCGACCTACGACGAAGAAGACGAAGCGCCTCCAACCGACAGGCCCAAGATCATCATTCTTGGCTCAGGCCCCAATCGCATAGGCCAGGGGATCGAGTTCGACTACTGTTGCTGCCATGCTTCTTTCGCGCTCAAGGAAGACGGGTACGAAACCATCATGGTCAATTGCAATCCCGAGACGGTTTCCACCGACTACGACACCAGCGACCGCCTTTACTTCGAGCCGCTGGTGCTCGAAGACGTGCTCGCGGTCTACAACCACGAAGCGCAATCGGGGGCGCAGATCGGCATGATCGTGCAGTACGGCGGCCAGACGCCTCTGAACCTGGCCCAGCGCCTGCGCGCGGCCGGTGTGCCCATCATCGGCACCTCGCCCGAGTCGATCGACCTGGCTGAAGACCGCAAGCAATTCGGCGAGCTGCTCGACGACCTTCAGATCCCTCAACCGGCCGGAGGCACCGCCACCAGCGTGGATGAGGCGCTGGCGGTTGCCCAGCGCGTTGGCTACCCGGTGCTGGTGCGGCCCAGCTATGTGCTCGGAGGCCGCGCAATGGTCATCGCCTACGATGCCGAGGCAGTCGCCCGCTACATGCGCGAAGCCGTCGAATACTCGCAGGAGCGGCCGGTGCTCGTCGATCATTTCCTCGAAAGCGCAATCGAAGTGGACGTCGATGCTCTCTGCGACTCAAGGGACGTGATCATCGCGGGAATCATGCAGCACATCGAAGAAGCCGGTATCCATTCCGGCGATTCTTCCTGCGTGCTGCCGCCCGTGGGCATCCGCGAAGAAACGCTGAATGTGCTTCGCAACTATACGCGCAAGCTCGCTCTGGCGCTCAAGGTCGTCGGCCTGGTCAATCTTCAGTTTGCAATTCAGCGCAACGGCGATGGCGAAGATCGCGTCTACGTGATCGAAGTCAATCCGCGCGCCTCGCGCACCGTTCCTTACGTTTCAAAAGCAACCGGGATTCCACTGGCCAAAGTGGCCGCACGGCTGATGACGGGCCGGACGCTGCGCGAACTGTTGCCCGAACAGTTGGTCAGCGGCAAAGATCTCGAAGTTGGAACCCACTTCTATGTAAAATCCCCCGTCTTTCCCTGGAACAAGTTCGCCGGCGTCGACACGGTTCTGGGGCCGGAGATGAAATCGACCGGCGAGGTCATGGGCGTGGCTCTCACGTTTGGCGAGGCCTTCGCCAAGGCGCAGCTCTCGGCGGGCCAGGTGCTGCCAACGGGCGGCACGGTCTTCTTCAGCGTCAACGACCATGACAAGCCTGCCGTAATCGAGCTGGCCAAGCGCTATGTCGACCTCGGCTTCAAGATTGTGGCTACCGAAGGTACGGCCGGCGTGCTGGAGGCCGGGCTTGGGTTCGCCATCGACACCGTCTTCAAAGTAAAAGAAGGCCGGCCAAACGTCGTCGATCTCATCAAGGGGGACCGCATTCAGCTGATCATTAATACCCCGCGCGGCCCGGATACGATCTTCGACGAGAAGGCGATTCGCCGCGCAGCGGTCGTGGCGCGGGTACCTACCATTACTACAATTGCGGCTGCCCAGGCCGCTGTGGAAGGAATCGCAGCGACACAGCGACGCCAGATCTCGATCCATGCCCTGCAGCATTTGCATGCGGAGACGCACGCCTGATCGGAATAGGGCCTCGGGCCATGCTACCTCGATGAATCAACCCACCCTAGCAGAGCTAGGATGGGGACCCAGGTTTTGTATGGTTAGGAGACTCCCCACGCTACGCCGTCACCCGCCGGCGCCGAAGGGCCAGGCGTGCGCCGATGGAGTAGCCAAGCAGCGCCGCCGCCGGCCAGGTGCCGAAGAACGGTCCGTTGTCGTCGACCAGCCCGCTCGGCCGGGGCAGGCTGAAGAACGTCCGGGTCAGCTTCTCAGTTGCACTGCATTGGTAGCAGGCATTCGGCCCTGTCGGCATGTCCAGCACCCAGAGGCTCACAATGAGTAGCCAGATCAACCCCACAAGCCATACATGGGTCGCCATCTCATCGCGGCGAAACCGGGCCACAAGGTTACCGGCAAGCATCGGAACAAGAATCGACAGCAGGAGAACGATCATCTGCGAAACCGAAGCTGGATTGAGCGCGTAGCCGGCGAGCATGAGGAGAAGCCACGATCCCACGGCCAGGATCGTGTGCAGCGCAAATGACAGGGCCTGCTGGGATAGCTTATCTGTCCCGTCGTCCTCATCTGTTACCAAAATCGGCATTTCTACTGACTCCTGGAGTCGCCCTTGAATCGCAGATTCCTGATTTTGAGCGGTGGTCTTGTGAACAGGGTATACGCGTCGAGGGCAAACGACAATCACCGGATCGGGTCACATGGCCCGGGGCCCCGGGGCCTCGCTTCGGATGCCAAATCGAACGGCCCCGGAGCTAGAATGGACCTATGTTGATCGAGGGCGTATTCGCCGCTGTTCCCACCCCGTTTTATCCCGACGAGCGCATCTATTTCCGCAAGCTGGAAGCGAATGTCGCACGCTACTCGCGCAGCCTGCTGGCCGGGATGGTCGTGCTGGGCTCGACGGGCGAAGCCGTGGCCCTGAACGATGCTGAATCGCGCGACGTGCTTCGGACCGTCGCCGAATCCGCCGCGGCCGACAAGGTCCTGATCGCGGGAGTGGGCCGAGAGAGCGTGAAGTCGACGGTGGAACTGGCCGAAGTGGCGGCAGAACTCCGGTTCGATGCAGTCCTGGTCCGGACGCCCATGTACTACTCCCCGCAAATGACGACTGCGGCGGTTCTGCATCATTTTCGCAGCGTGGCAGACCGGTCTCCGCTGCCGGTGATGCTCTACCATATCCCGAAGTTCGTGCCCTATAACTTTCCCGTCGAAGTTGTGGCCGAGCTGGCCCAGCACCCGAACATCATCGGCATCAAGGACTCGAGCGGCAACGTGGCGCGCATCCGGACCATCGTTCAGGCGACGCAAACTGCCCCGCGGCGCACGGCAACCGTCACGCCGGTATTCGAACCCGTGACCGCACGCATGCTCACGCTCAGAATTGAGGCCGAGGCGACGTTCGTCGCGCTGGCGGAACTTGGATCCGGAATCGCTGTCGCTGCGCCTCCGCCGGCGGCCCCGCTCAAGACACGAACAAAAGAGGTTGGATTCCAGGTGCTCAGTGGGTCAGCCAGCACTCTGTTCGACTCGCTCGAAGCCGGCGCCGCCGGAGCCATTCTGGCGTTCGCCGCCTGCGCTCCCCAGGCCTGCCAGGAAGTCTACTTCGCCTGGAAGGATCACGACCCGAACCTTGCCCGCGAAAAACAGGCGCGGATCGCCGGTCCAAGTCAACGAATCGTAGGCGCTCTGGGTATCAATGGAGTGAAGGCGGCCTGCGATTTCAATGGCTACTATGGCGGTCGCGCGCGGGCGCCGCTGGTGCCGCTCAACGCGGAGCAGAGGGCGGAGGTTGAATCGCTGCTGACAGGGATTCGCAACTGATATCCGGGTGGAGAAGGACCTCGCTTTCCGCGCGAGGTTTTGCCGCCAAGCCGGATCAGGCAAAATGCATTTGACGGCCGCGCTCCGTTGCAAAGTCCCGGCGGTGCTCGTCACTGGCGTGTGATCAGAACGTGAACCGCCCCCCAAATTGAAATTGACGCGGTGCGTTCACCGTCGCCGTGATCTGCCCAAACGTGGCTGCTACCGACGGCTGGCTCTGCACCGCGGTGATGCTCGGTGTGCCGGGCATTCCAAGCTGCGCCCGGTTGGCGATGTTGTAACAGGAAATCTCGAAGCGCAGGTCCCTCTCCTTACCCAGGGAGAGGTGTTTGTACATTGAAATATCGAAATTGTTCGCTCCCATGGTGCGCACATGGTCCAGATATGCCGGCGCCGTGCCTGCGATAAACGGACTACCGGGAATGGCAAAGCAGTTGTAATTGAACCAGGTCGCCGCGGAGTGAGAAGCGCCGCTCGCCGGGTTGCAGGTGAGGTCGGGCCGCTGATTGAAATACGAGGTGCCGGCTCCGACCCCGGGGGAGGCGATAGGGATACCCGTGCTCAGATAGGCGATAAGGTTCGTTGTCCATCCTCCGGCGATCGCATTGCCCACCCCATTCATGTCCACCGCGCGGCCTCTGCCAAATGGCAGGTCGTAGGAGATGTTTCCGGTGAATTGGTATTTCACATCCTGCGGACTGATCGAGTGTTCGAGGCCGAGATTCTTCCAGTCCTGGGCGCCGCCAAGATGCGAACCCACGAAGCCGAGCGGGGGATTGCCATCGTCGGTCATAAGCTTGCCCCACGTGAAGCTGGCCAACGCCGTGAAGTGATTCGTGAGCCTCTTCTGCACCTTGGTCTGCAGCGAACTGTATTCGGAATCGCCGCCTGGAAATCCGTGCACCACAACTCCGTTGCCGTCACCATAGCTGCCGTTGCCAAACTGCGGGTACTCCTGTAGCGAAACCCAGAGCGGAACCACATCCGAACCCGAATTGGCATTCGTGCCCGGCTGGATCGCCGCCCATTGGTTCGGCACGGTGTTGTTGAGTAATGCCGACTGGTACTGGCCGATCGTGCCCAGATCGAGCGTATTCAGATCCGCCGAGCCGAGCGGCAGGAAGAGGCCGCGACTGCCCACATAACCGGCACTCACCACCACCTGGTGGGGTAACTCATACTCCACGCCGAAATTGAAGTTGTAAGTTGTCGGGGTGCGCTGGGAGTGCAGCATTGTATTGAGGGAATTGCCGAGATTGGCGTCCAGTCCCGTCGGCGGCGAAGTCAGTTGCGGCACCACGCCATTTGGGAACGGATCGTTGAGCGGACTTATCATCACGGTGTTGCCCTGGCTGCTGCACGGGACGGTTGGATCGGGACAGTCGAAGGCGATGGTGTTGGGATCCTGATTCCAGTCGGTGGCGTTCCATGTGGTGTTGGCTGAAAAGCCATCGCTATTGAGCCCCGTGCCGCCCACCATGTGCGGGCTCGGGCCATAATAGAATCCCCCGCCGCCGCGCACCACGAGGCTGTGGATGGGCTGCCACGAGAAACCCAGCCGCGGTCCGAAGTCCGCCATATTAGTGGCGAACGGAGACCGATTGCCACTTCTGACATAGATCTCGGCCCCCGTGTAGGCCACGCCGCTTACCGTGTTCGCTGCCTTCGGGTCGAAGTATTCCAGGCGGTTATGCCGCTCTGTCTTGCCGCCGAAAATATCCCAGCGCAGTCCGGCAGTGATCGTAAAGCTCTTGACCGGACGGTACGTGTCCTCCACGAAGGCCGCATAGTACGGATTGGCTTCCGCGGCAAATAGATCCTTCGTGAAGTTGGGATAGCTATTCGACTCGCTGCCGGGTGTCGTTCCCATGCCGATCAGCAGAGAAGCGAAGTCGCTGCCGCCCACCGCGTTGTTCACAGTCTGATCGGTGGCCGAGATGTCAAAGGCATACGAGCCCGACGGCGCCGGCGGCTGGCCGACATTCAGGAATCGCTTCATATATTCAAAGCCGGTTGAAATCTCGTGCTTCCCTTTTACTTTGGTGATCGAGGCACTCGCGTCGCTGTTTTCACTGGCGTATCGAAACGTGTTGTAGTTCGCCGTGCCTCCCACGCCGCCTCCCACGTCGTTGAAGATCACGAAGGGAAGCAGTTTCGTAACTTCTTCATCGGCCAGAGAAGAAGGAAAGCCCAGCGTCGTGATATCGAATCCATTTTGCCTTGGATCGCCGCCCTGGTTCTCATAGTGCCGCGTGAAGGAGTAGCGCAAGGCTAACGCTGTGGTCTGACCGAGCGTCAAGTCATCGGCCAGCAGGATATTGCGTCCGTTGGTGACATTCTGCGCGTAGTTTAAATCCCACTCGTTGCCGAACGCATTGTAAGTGGAAGTAAATAGCCGGTCGAAGGAAAAGCGGCCGAAGATGCGCTGCTTTTCGCTCTGCGTCCAGTCTACCCGGATATCGAATCTCTGCGCTGTTGTCGGGTCAAGTCCCGGCTGATAGAAATTGTTGACCGTGCCGTTCGGATCTGTATCGCAGGTGCTCGGGTTGACGTTGCACTTGGGCATCTTGGAAAGAAACATCAGCCCCGTGGAATTGGGATTGGGGATCACATTGTTGGGAAATGCCTGCCGCGTTCCGTCTGGATTGTCGGGAACCAGCGGATTGTAGATCGTAAAGTTGTCGGCCGAAAAGTCGCCCGTGCGCTCTGCGCTGGTGGGCACTGTGAACGTGTTCGAACCATCAAACTGCTGCTGCTGCGTCGCCTCGTAGTCGCCAAAGATGAACAGCTTGTTGTGCAGGATGGGTCCGCCGATCGAACCGCCTTCCTGATAACGGTGAAAGGACGGCGGCGTGTT
>DASXGD010000046.1:0-7201 GCA_036489245.1 Occallatibacter sp.
TGCACATCAGCCGGGTTATCGAGGCCCGTTCCAGTCAATGACGCGTCGAGATTACCCACGCTGCTCGCTACTTGCAGTTCGCCGCTCGCCGCCCCGATTGCCGTTGGCGCGAAGAATACGCTGATCGTGCAGGTTGCGCCCGCGGCCAGCGAGCTGCCGCATCCGTTGGTGACCGTGAACGGTCCACTTACCCCTGGTTGTCCAAGCGTTATTACCGTGGACCCGAAATTGGTGATGGACGCCGTTAAGGGGGTGCTGGGGCTGGTGCTCCCGACAGGAATGCTCCCACCGTCAAGGGACGTTGGCGTCAACAGCAGTCCGGGCCCGAGTACATTGGCTGACAAGGAATACGTAAGGCCATTGGACAAGGTAACCGTTCCAGTAGTTTCACCCAGGCTGCTTGTCCCCAGAAATTCCACCCCGAGATAGACGCCGCATGGCGTTACGCCCGTCGCGCACACTCCATCCGAGCTCGCCGACGAGTCGAACGCGACCCCGTTGATCGAACCATAGACGTAGCTGGTCTGCAAGGCGATCGTAAACGGTCCCGTAACTGTCCCGCTGATTGCAGTCGTACCCGAGGGCAGCTCCACCCATTCCAAGGCGGTCGCGCCGGGCTGCACGGTGGGGAAGTCGATCGGCGTGCCCGCATCCAGCGGCACCACCTGTGCGCGCACACCGGCGGCCTGCACGGTCAGATCGCCCGAAGTCCTGCCCATCGTCGT
Organism: Occallatibacter sp.; assembly: GCA_036489245.1. Lineage (GTDB taxonomy): Bacteria > Acidobacteriota > Terriglobia > Terriglobales > Acidobacteriaceae > Telmatobacter. The sequence goes on from DASXGD010000046.1 coordinate 726, forward strand.
CGGCCTGAACGCCACAGAGATAGAGCAAGCGTCTTTGCCGCTCCCGGCGGGCTCGAGGGTTTGGGTGCAGGAACTGGCGGTGATCACGAAATCACCGTGGGTCACTGCGTTCAGACCCCGCATGGGGGAATCGCCACGGTTTCGGACGACGATATCATGCCCCGGGCTGGTCTCCCCGACCGCCACCGGCAGCCCTCGGAAGGAGAAACTACCGCGCTCGGTTGCGAGCGCCGGGCGGGCGATGTGACTTGAACTGACCTGCTTCTGCGCCAGTGCTACAGCAGATACAGCAAGGCAAACGATGACAGTGACTTTACGACCTTTCGCCCACATGATCAGCCCTCCATCGGGTTGGGTGATTTGTTGCGTGGCGCAGATCGAAGAGCTATCTAAAAAGTAATCGCGATCAGGGATAGCAGAAATTGCGAGCATGTTAGCGCACAATTTCGCCACCCGCTGTGAGCGCCGACACAGAGCGCAGCCGGCGATTCACGGATTTCGCGCACCCGACGCTACCGCTCAAAAACAGCGATGACCCTGGCCAAAAAATCGCGATGACGGGGGACAGAGACGGTGAATCGGAGAAGACTTCGGCAGCAAAACTCGCCACCGCAAATGCGCATACCGGCTTACAGGATTCGGACGTAGCGGCGATCGATGATTTCGTATTTCCTGCTGGCCACGCGGGCGATGGCCTCGGTATACGCGATGTGTTCCTCGGCAAGAATGCGGCCGGCGAGGGAGTGGGCATCGTCGGATTCGAGCACCGGAATGGCGCGCTGCAGCACGATCACGCCGTGGTCCAGGTGCTCATCGACAAAATGCACCGTGCATCCGGCAACTTTGACGCCGTAATCGAAGGCTTGCCGCTGGGCTTCGAGGCCTGGAAACGCGGGCAACAGCGAAGGGTGAATGTTGAGGATGCGATTGGGGTAGGCAGCGATGAACCCGGGCGACAGAAGACGCATGTAGCCCGCCAGGCAGACCAGGTTCACCTGGTGCCGGCGCAGACAGGAGAGTACATCACTATCGTGGTCGGCGCGGGGGCGGCCCCTGGAAACAAAAAGGTCGTAGTTGAGGCCGAGCTCATGGGCAGCGGCAAGGCCGGGGGCATCGGCCACGTTGGAGATGACCACCGCGATCTCGACTCCGGGCTGGCGGCCTTCGCGGATGGACTGGGCGATGGCCAGGAAGTTCGATCCGCGGCCGGAGAGAAGTATGCCGAGACGAAGGGGTTGTGCTGTGCTTTCCGGCGTGGATGCTTCCACGCTCACGTGTAGTGCACCTTGTGGTCGCCTTTGGCCACGCGGCCGATCACGTAGAACTTCTCTTCGGCTCGATCGAGCAGGTTTTTGGCACGGGCGAACTTGGCCGCAGGAATGGCGGCGATGAGTCCAATGCCCATGTTGAAGGTGCGCATCATCTCTTCCTGGGAGATCTGTCCCAGTTCGCGCAGGTGTTCGAAGATGGGCAGCACCGGCCAGGATCCCAGTTCGATGTGGGCCTCGGTGGTCTTGGGAAGGATGCGGGGCAGGTTCTCGGTCATGCCGCCGCCGGTGATATGAGCCATACCGGTCGTTAGTCCAGCGCCGACCAGCTTCTGGATGACATGAAGATAGCTGCGGTGGGTCTTCATGAGGGCTGCGCCAGCCTTCTCTTTGATGGCCGTCACGTATTGGGTGACCTTGTAGCCGGCCATGTCGAAGAGCAGCTTACGCGCCAGCGAATAACCGTTGGTATGGAGTCCCGTGGAGGGGAGGCCGATGAGCACGTCGCCGGGCTTGATGCCGGCGCCGGTGACCATTTTGTCGCGATCGACGGCCCCCACGATGAAGCCGGCCAGGTCGTACTCGCCTTCGGCGTAGAAGCCGGGCATCTGCGCGGTTTCGCCGCCGATGAGGGCACAGCCGTTGGCCTTGCAGGCCTCGGCGAGGCCGGAAACCACGCTTTCCGTGACTTCGGGATCGAGCCGGCCGCTGGCGAAGTAGTCGAGAAAGAACAGCGGAGTGGCGCCCTGGACGCCGATGTCGTTGACGCAGTGGTTCACCAGGTCCTGGCCTACAGTGTGATGGAGACCCATTTCGAAAGCGACTTTCAGCTTGGTGCCAACGCCGTCGGCGGAGCTGACCAGGATGGGCGACTTCCAGCGCTGCAGGTCAAGCCGGAAGAGGGCGCCAAAACCGCCGACACCGGCCAGGACATTGCGGTTCAGAGTCTTCTGGGCCAGGAACTTGATGCGTTCCTTGGCCCGGTCGCCGGTAGGGATGTCGACGCCAGCGTCGGCGTAGGTCACGGAATGGGAGTTGGGTTTTTCGAGCACGATGAGAGCTTTCCGCGTGTAAATTCCCTGCAGGGAGGGCTGACCGAAAGCTCGATTTTACCAGCCATTTCGGGGCGTGGGCTGTGCATCGCGGTGGAGAACTAGCGCGCCGGCGGGAGATTGAAGGGATTGTCCCAGGGGAAGGCCGCCGGGGCGAGTCCGGCCGGCGACCAGCGCTGAACAATGGCCTGCGCCACCCTGGCCAGCGTGACTTCGCCTTCATTCTCGGGGATCCAGCGCTGATCGGCATTGTCAACCGTGAATGCGGAAATAATCACCGGGCCTGCCTTGGTGGCGACCAAAGCGACATCGTTGCGCACCGCGTCGAGCGCTCCGATTTTGTCGGCTATCGCCGAGCCCTGTTCGCTGGTATCCATGGTTTCGAGATAACGAGGGAGCATGTTGCGATCCTGCTGGTTGCGCAGCATGTTGAGAAACACGCCGCAAAGGGGGCCATCGCCGGGCAGCGGCGGTGCATTATCGAGCGACAAGCGGCAGGTAGCGAAGCGCTCCATGATCGCGGCCATTTCGCGCGCGGTGGTCTTGCCCAAGCCGAACTGCGGCTGGTCGGCGGGCATGGGGCCAGTGGCGGGCACGTACACCTTCTTGTAGAGCCAGGTCTGCTTGAGACCCGCGGCGCGGAGGGTGGCATTGATGTGGTCCAGGCCGAGCCGGTCGATGGCCAGGTTGGTGGCGGTGTTGTCGCTGACGATCACCATGAGTGTGAGTACGTCGCCCAGAGTCAAGGCCAGGGGCGCGGTGAGTTCGCCCAGCACTCCGGAGCCTGCAACCTGGTTGGCATGCTCGAGGACCAGCTTCTCGGAAAGGGAGGCCTTGCCTGACCGGATCTGTTCAGCGGCATCGAGCAGGATGCCAAGCTTGATGGTTGAAGCGGTCTTGACAGGCAGGTCGGGGGAGAGCGATGCGGTCTGGCCGGTGCGGAGATTATGCGCGTAGACAGCCAATTTGCCGTGATGGGCGGCAGCGATCGACTGGAGCTGCTGGTCGAGCGGCTGGTCTTCCTGCGAGGACGGGGTTTGCGCGGATGCCGGCGATGTGGCCAGAACAAACAAGAGCACAGAAAGAGCCGTTAGGAGGATGGGACGGACCATGGGGAAAGGGTATCGTGACGGGGCGCTCAAATCTCAACCAGGAATCCCACGGTCCCGTATACGGGGCACAAAATGCGCTTCAGACGACACAAAAACCTCTCAATGTATTTGGTGACATCTCTAGACTACCTACTGAAGGAGCTCTCATGCGGAGAAGTGCCAGATCGCTTGCTGTTGTTATGTTCGTAGTGACCTTCATGTTCGATCTACAGGCTGCCACCCTGGCGGGAGTGACTCTTCCGGACACGGCACAGGCCGGAGGCAAGACGCTGGTGCTCAACGGCCTGGGATTGCGGACGAAGATGATGGTGAAAGTTTACGTCGCGGGCCTCTACCTGGAGCAGAAGTCGTCGGACCCCAGCGCCATCATCAAGGCCGACGCACCGAAGCAGATCGTCATGAAGTTCTTGCACGGTGCGAGCGAGAGCCAAATGTCTGATGCCTTCGACGAGGATTTCAAAAACAACTCGGCGGATGCCGAGAAAACCATGAAGGCCGACATCGACCGGTTGCTCGCCGCCCTCGAGGCTGTCAAGACGGGTGACCAAATGGTCTTCACTTACCTCCCCGGCACGGGAACAACCCTCGCCATCAACGGCAGGGAGAAGGTGACCATTGCCGGTCCCGCTTTCGGCCAAGTGATGTTCTCGGCGTGGCTCGGGCCCAAGCCGTCGAATGGGGATATGAAGAAAGGGATGCTCGGGCAGTAGAACCAGTGCCGGAAGAAGCTACTCTGCTTCCCTTGCCGCATCTCTCCCAGTTCCCAATATCGGACGGCCGCGGGTCTTACTGCTCTTTCTCGAAGGTCAGCGAGGCGGAGTTGATGCAGTAGCGAAGGCCGGTGGGGCGGGGTCCGTCGGGGAAGACGTGGCCCAGGTGGCCGCCGCAGCGGGAGCAGGTGACTTCAATGCGGCGCATACCGAAGCTGTTGTCCTCGTGCTCGTGGATAGCCTTGGAGTCGGCGGGGATCATGAAGCTGGGCCAGCCGCAGCCGGAATCGAATTTGGCTCCGGACAGGAACAGGAGCTCTCCGCAGCCGGCGCAGTGGTAGTTGCCGGTTTCGTGGTTCTCGGTAAGGGCGCCGGTGTAGGGGCGCTCGGTGCCTTTTTCGCGCAAAACGTGATACTGCTGCGGGGTCAGGGCGGCGCGCCACTCGGCGTCGGACTTGACCACCTTTTGTGGTGTCTCGGAGATGGGTCGATCAGCGGAATTACTCATGCCTGTTCGATGCTCGGGGGCCGGTGAAGATACGAATGAACACCGGGGACGCCCACTTCGTGTTCGGCAACCAGTTCGATTTCGATGAGCGCGTCCTTGGGCAGGCGCGAAACCTCAACGGTGGTGCGCGCCGGCGCGGCGACTCCCTCGGGAACCAAGTACTTTCCGTAAACCTCGTTCATCTGCGCAAAGTCGTTGAAGTCCTTCAGAAACACCGTAACCTTCACCACATATGCGAGGCTGGAGCCGGCTGCTTCGAGAATGGCTTTGAGATTTTCGAGGACCCGGACCGTCTGTTCCTGGATGCCGCCTGCGACCATCTTCTGGGTGGCGGGATCAAGCGCAACCTGTCCCGCGGTGAAGATCAGGTTACTGGTGCGGATCCCCTGAGAATAAGGCCCGATCGCTGCGGGGGCGTGCACGGTGGCGATTTTTTCCTTGCCCATGGATGCATTCTAGTCCCCGGTCCGAGAGTCCGGACCTGAGGCACCCAAGATCCCGACCCTTCGACGTCGCTCAGAGCGGGCTCTGCGGCGCACCCGAAGACGAGTTTCTATGGCCAGATCGCCAGCACCCCGCCGACGATGACCAGGCCGACGAGCCAATAACCTCCGTTAATGGCAACATAGAGAAACGGACGCCCCTCGTAAATGCTATGGGGATACAGCGGGCTGATATAGAAGCCGAACCAGCAGAGGAATCCGACGAAGGCTCCCCAGGCGAACGTGGTCGCGCCCGACCACACGACGAAGTGGGCCAGAACGAGGGCCAGGATCAGGTCGCCGACGAAGGATGAGATCATTCCCTTCACCAGGCCCTTCGGTTTTTCGCCTTCCTTGCGGCCCACGATGGCGATCCAGGGTTTGGCAAAAAGGACCGGCGAGTACCAGAGCGCGCCGAGCAACCAGAGAAACACAGCGGAGACGAGCAGGGCCCAGTGGTTGAGCATGTGGTGAACGTGGTGCATCGAGAGAGGCCTCCTGTGCAGAACACGGTTGTGACTTTGAGGTGGATCGGATTGATGAACCGAAGCCTTGAATGTGGGGTAACAACCGGAGCGGTGTCAAGGAGAAATGCGATTGGGGGTAGCTCAAAGATCAGCGGCGCTTGAGGGCTTCGAGTTCGTCGAGAGTTCGAGGCCAGTCGGAGCCGAGCAGCCGGGAGAGGCTGCGATCGGCCAGCACCTTGCCTCCGGTCTGACAGCGGGCGCAGTAGTTGGTTTCGTTGTCGGCGTAACGGATGCGCTGGATTTTCTCGCCGCAGCGCGGGCAGGGCTGGTTGAACCGGCCATGCACCGCCATCTCGGGACGAAACGCGGTCACTTTTTCGGGGAAGCTCTTCTTCGCTTCCGCGACCAGGCGGTCCATCCACAGGGTCATGGTCGATCGGGTGCATTCGAAGAGCCGCTGCCACTCCTCGGGCTTGAGCTTGTGGGTGAGGGTGATGGGCGAAAGCTGCGCGGCATGGAGGATTTCGTCGGAGTAGGCGTTGCCCACGCCGCTGATGAGGCGGGGATCGGTGAGGGCGCGCTTGAGGGTGCGGTTTTCGTGGGAGAGAGCGGCGCGGAAGCCATCCAGATCTGTAGAAAAAATCTCCACGCCGCCGGGATCGATGGCTTCGAGCGCTTCCTCGCCGCGCAGAACATAGAGTGAGGCACGGCGCTTGCTGCCGGCTTCGGTGAGGGTGAGGGTGCCATTGGTGAAATCAAAAGCGGCGAGGGCGTTGCGGCCCGCGAGCTTGGCCTGTGCGGGCTTCCAGTGCAAGCGGCCGGCGATCATCAGGTGCAGCACCAGCCAGAGATCGCCTTCAACGCCGATGGCGATGCG
>DASXGD010000053.1:0-4713 GCA_036489245.1 Occallatibacter sp.
TCCCCACATAGTGTCGCCGAAATCTCGGTAGTAGTGCTTGAGTGCGGCCATTGAGGCCTCAGGAGTGTAGGGGAATGACGCGAGCGCACCCGTCGGGGTGATATTGCCGATGTCGTCTGCCTCGTCGGGCGCCTGGGCGGCATAGCCGTGTGGACCATCGCTGGCTGTCAGTCCCCAGGTGTCGGCTCCATAGCCGGTGTAGTGCTTGGGGTTGGCGATGCAATAGGCGCGGTCGATGAGCGCGATATCTTGGTTGTTGTCGAAGTAGGAATCAGTGAAGCGATCGTGGAGGCTATGCGGATCGAAGCCCATGAAGGAGTAATGCGTGAAAAAGAGCGGGCCACCGGGGCCGACGCCTGCGCCCAGCTTGATTCCGTAGTAGGTCTTCCCGTTTCCGTAGTGATCGCCATCGGTTGTTTTCCCCCAGCCCTGGCGATACTCCTGCGCCATCCGCGATTGAGACGCCCAGCCGGAGTAGTACATTGATGCGGGTACGCCATGCGTGGGAGAGGCGATGGCCAGCAAATAGGTGATCATCGTCTCATTGAAACCGATGAGCGGATGGTGAATCAGAAATGCCCACTCCGCCGACCAATGCCAATAAAGAAAATCGCTCTCCGGCGTGTCGCGATACCAGTCCCACTCGACGGTGTTCCAGAGCCGAGTAATGCGGCCGTAGAGGGATCGTTCGGACGGTTCAGTCCCATGGAAGTACTGGCGCGCGGCGAGCAGGCCTTGCATGAGGAAGGAGGTCTCGACGAGGTCGCCGCCGTTGTCAAACATGCCGAAGACAGGCATGGTCTGGCCAGTTTCACCGTTCATGTAGTGGGACCATGCTCCGTGGTAGCGCTGGGCCCGCTCGAGGAAGCTGACGATGTTTGTGAGGCGCTCCACCCCTTCCTCACGGGTGATGAAGTGACGATCGACACCAACGATGAGCGACATGATGCCAAAGCCGGAAGCACCGGTGGCGACGATCCGATCGTCCCCCGGGATATTCTCGCGGGTCATCCCGGAGTGAGGATCGGCGCCATCCCAGTAGTAGAGAAAGCAGGAGCGCTGCATCATGTCGAGCAATTCGTCGTCGCTGAATGGACGCGTAGAGGCGTAGGCTTCGTTCGAAAGCGGCGACTCGTGGTAGTTCCAATCATCCGAGGCAACCTTGTAGCGAGCGTGAACGCCGGATTTCCCCAGGAAGTCCTCGTAGCGATAAATGCCGGGCAACTGAATGCCGATCGGGGTGAAGTCCGCACTATCGACGGATCGGTAGATGACGAATCGTGCGAGGCCGGTGGGTTCGTTAGCGTCCCACTCCAATTCGACATGGCGGTCGTAGCCGGTCGCGCGCAGGTTCGCGGGAGCCGGGAGAACTGATTGCGGGGTCGGGTTGTCGGCCACATGTATATCGTCGACGATGAGCGCGTGGCGGGCGTTGTCGGCGACACCCTGATGAAAGGTAAGGCTCCAGATATATTCCGGGTTGAAGGGATAGATGGACGCAGTCTTCACTTCGGAGAGCGGAATGTGCACCTCGATCCAGTGTCCGGCAGGCACGTCTCCTGTGTATTTGCCGAGGTTAATCGGCGCGCTGAAACTGGCAGGGAACTCGGCGACTTGGAGACCTTCGCTTGACGTGGACAGCACAAGCCGAGGCATGTCGGCTGCAGAGATCGCCTGCGGGGCGAAGATCGAGAAATAGAGAGTGCGGCCGGAAAATCCGGGAAGGCGGTTGCGGAATTTTACCGCGGAGATCTGCGCAGTCCAACCGCCATCGGGCACAGACTGCCATTGAATGCGAATGGCATTTGGAGGCGTACGGAAGGTCGCGATTTCCACCGGCAGCTGCCCGTTCCTTTGCTCCACGAAGCTGTGCCCGTTTGCCTGACCGCTGCTGAAGTAGTACGTGTCCTTGGTGAGACTGTTGTCGAAAATGACATGACGGTAGTATTCCGATGCAGCGCGCAATTGCGCTGGAAGAAGAAATGCGAATGCAATCAAGGCGAGTGAAGCGAGTTCGCGAAGGATTCGAGCGGTGTGCGAGAACTGATACATAAAATGGCTTACTCATTTTGCATTACGACTACTTTGCAGCATCCATAATAGCGCGGGGTGAGCGAAGTGACACCGACGAGTTGCTCCGTGTCGATAGTGCGGCCCCATGCATAGGGCGTGGTGAAGAGGGAGCTGCGGTTCATGAGGAGATCGAGATCCGACTTGCCGCTGTGCGCGCGTGCGCGGAGAGCCATCTGGCGGTCTGCTCAATGATGCGTTCGCCGCCGTTCCGGTCAAGTTGTTCCGTAGAGCACGTGCGTTGTGAGCGGCACTGGGATTGCAGAACTCGGGCGCGCTGTCGCCCGCCTCCGGGAGCTTCGCGAAAGAAGGTGACCTGTTGATTGGCGGGTTTTGGCGCATGCGGACCGGCCTTGCCCGAAGGATGACACCATTGAGAGAACCTCGCGGACCTTAGAACTCGATGCGGCCGGCGAACTGGGCGAGGCGGTAGTTGGTCAGCAGTTCCGTGGCCTGACCGAAGGATTGCGGATTGTCGAGGGTGGCGTTGATGGACTGGGGATCGAAGCGGACGCTGTTGGTCATGTTGAACATATCCCAACGGAGGATGAGCTTGAATCGCTCGGTGAGGGCGAAAGTTTTGTTGATGCCTTCATCCCACGAGAAGTAGCCATCGCCACGCATCGGGTTGCGGGTGCCGGACTGGCCCGGAAGGGCGTGGGCGAAGGAGGCGAAGACGGATGCGGGATCGGCGAAGCGCTGCGTGAGGTGGCCCTTCTTGTTGGCGCGCGAGGGGATGGGCGAGACAAGCTCTGCATAGCCCTGGATGTCCCAGTTGGTGGGGTAGTAGGCGCCGTTATTCATGATGAATGGGAAGCCGCTGGTCCAGCGGACGATTCCGGTAGTCTGCCATCCGCCGAGGATGAAGTCGGTGATACGGTTGGCGTTGGAGAGCAGCCTCTTGCCGCGGCCGATGGGCAGGTCCCATACGAAGTTGGAATTGATCTGGTGGCGCACGTCGGAATCCGAGGGACCATAGAGCTGGCTGGGCAGCCAGGAATTCATAATTTGTGCGTAGTTGGTGGTGGCGGAATTGCCTAAGCGCTCGGCCTGCGATGTGATGTCGAGCGACTTGGAGTAGGTGTAGTTGAGGTCGGCCTGCAGACCGCCGAAGCGCTGGCGGTAGACGGCTTCGAGGGCATTGAAGTTGGAGTAGCCGACAGAACGCCAGGAGTAGAGGGCCGAATACTGGTCGTGGTAATAACGGAACGCGGGGTAGTTGACGCCCGCGCCGATGTTGCTGTTGGGCAGCGAGCCGGGCAGGTCGAGCTGGTAAAGGGCGTAGGTTTCGTTGTAGAGGTTGCTGGCGAAGAGGGCGTAAACGTTTTGGGTGGCGGTCAGCGGGCCCAAGCCGAGCCCGATGTCCTGGCCTTCGAGGCCGGCGAATGCCTGCTCCCAGTAGGGATCCGGGCCAACGGTAGTGGGGTCCACGTTGTTGCGTGCCATGACCGCGAGTTGGCGGGCGGCGGCGAAATAGGACTTGCCGCCGACGGCCAGGTTGATAGGCATGGCCACGTCTTCCTGGGCGAGCTGGCGATGGGCGAGGCGGCCGATCCACGAGACTTCCAGCGATCCGCCGTTGTGCAGGCCCCGGGTGACGGAGAAATCGAGCAGGTGTGAGTAGGGCGTCTTGATGGCGGAGTCGAGGCCCCAACTGATGGCGAAACTACCGTTGCCGCTGGAAGCGGGAACGGCGGGAAACCCGCCTTGCGGCGCGCTGGGCAACAACGCTGTGGGCACCTCGCCCAGCCCCGTGAAGCGAGGCGCGCTCTCGATGGGCACCGAGCCTGCGGGATTGGTGAGGTAGGTGGAGAGGCCGAAGGAGCCAGTGGTGTCGAAGTTCTGCACGATGGCGGCGCCGAAGTGATCGAAGACCAGCGAGTAGCCGGCGCGAATGCTGGTCTGCTGGCTGCCGAGGAGCTTGTGCCAGAAGCCGTCGCCGGGTGAAGGAGAGTAGGCAAGAGCCAGGCGGGGGCCGAAATTGTTCTTCTGCGGCGTCCAGAAGTCGGGAGCGTGGTTGTAGCGGCCGTTGAGATTGAAGGCGACTTCGCCCACGTTGCTGGCGGCGCCGCCGCTGGCCGCCTGAGCGATGGACCCCTGGTAGTAGGTCGTGAGCGCGTAGGGCTTACAGGCGGTCCCGGAGAACTGGCATGGGCCCACCTGGGTACCGGTGGTCTCGGCGGGGGCCTGCAGATAGGACCAGCGCGCACCATAGGTGACAGTGAGCGAACTGGTCGCGCGCCAGGTGTTCTGGCCGTAAAACTCGTATTCACTCCAGCGGTAGTCGCGGGCGATGGGCGTCCCGAGTTGAAGCGCCGTTCCGGTTTTCTGGTAGTTGTACCGCGCGTCGGCTTCGGGAAGGGTGCCGACGATGTTCATCAGCGCATCGTTGTAGTTGTTTCCGTAGTTTGCAAAGTCGACGGCGGGGAATCCGTATGCCTGCGGATCGAACGGCCCTTTGCTGTTGGCGATGGTCGAGCTTCGGGTGAGCCAACCCTGGTTCATTTGAGCGTCGGGGAACGATTGCGCATTGCTGTTGCGACGGTCGTCGATGATGCGGATAGAGGTGCCGAAAGCGAAACTGTGATTGTGCCTGGTCCAGGAGATACTGTCGACCACATTCTGCACGGGAATAGTGAACGA
>DASXGD010000136.1:0-6957 GCA_036489245.1 Occallatibacter sp.
GGCGTGTGCGTGGGCGATTACGATAACGACGGATGGGATGACTTATTCTGCACTTTCTGGGGACATAACATCCTCTTTCGTAATAACGGGAATGGTACCTTTACCGATGTAACTGCCAAAGCCGGCCTTGCGCAGGCGCACGGGCGCTGGGGCACGGGCGCCAGTTTCCTCGATTACGACCGCGACGGACACCTCGATCTCTTCGTCTGCAACTTCGTCAAGCTCGATCCGGACAAGCCGCCATCGGTTGATGACGCAAGCTTCTGCCAGTGGAAGGGCGTCCCTACAATGTGCGGCCCGCGCGGGCTTCCCGGCGATACCAATATCCTCTACCACAACAACGGCGACGGGACATTCACCGATGTTTCAGAAAAAGCCGGAATTCTCAAGCCTGGTCCGCGTTACTCCATCACCTCCGTCTCGTACGATTTCGACAATGACGGTTGGCCGGATATTTATGTCGCGGTCGATTCGGAACCGAGCATCTTCTTCAAGAACAATCATGACGGCACGTTCACCGATGTCGCGGTCATGGCCGGATGCGCGTACAACGACGATGGACACGAACAGGCCGGCATGGGCCTCGGAGTTGCCGACTACGACTGCGACGGCTGGTTCGATATCTTCAAGACAAACTTCGCTGACGACACCTGCAATCTCTACCACAACAATGGCGACGGCACGTTCAGCGATCTCTCTTTTAATTCCGGCGTGGGCATCAACAACACCTATGTTGCATGGGGTTGCGGCTTTATCGACTACGACAATGACGGCTGGGCCGACATCGTCCAGATCAACGGCCACGTCTATCCTGAAATCGACAAATACAATTTTGGCGAAAGTTTCAAGAATCCTCGCCTGGTCTACAAGAACCTTGGCAGCGGGAAGTTCAAGGATGTTTCGGCGGAGATGGGCCCCGGCATCACGGCCCGCTTCTCCAGCCGCGGCGCGGCCTTCGGGGACTACGACAACGATGGCGGCATGGATATGCTGATCCTAAACATGAATGAACTGCCATCGCTGCTCCACAATGTCGGGGGCAACAAGCAGAACTGGATCAAGCTGAAACTCCTCGGAACCAAGTGCAATCGAACTGCGATCGGCGCACGCGCGCGGGTGATTACCGGCAAACACATCCAGATGGACGAGGTCCACAGCGGCACCAGCGTCATGTCGCAAAGCGACCTGCGGCTGCACTTCGGCGTAGGGATTGCCGAAACCATCGATGCCATCGAAATTAAATGGCCAACCACGCAGAAGGTCGAGCGATTCACGCAGGTGAAGGCGAACCAGATACTCACCATTCGCGAGGGTGCGGGAATCGTCGCGACCGCCAAGCCAAAATCAGCGTGATTGAAGGCTACTGGGGGCCAGGCTTCTTCCCGTCAACAACAACCAGGAACTGCTTCACCTCGCGGCGCTGCTTTTCGACGACGGCGGCCTGGTGTTTCTCGATTTCGTCGTGCAGCCGGAATTGCTCGGCGGCTTTTTCTTTGTTACCCACGCGGTCGTAGGCGACACCAAGACGATAGTGCGCCTGGCTGAATTGAGGGTTGGCTTTGATCGCCTGGTTGTAAAAGTCGATCGCCATCGGAAAATCATTGAGTGCGGCTGCGATGACTCCGAGTTGCAGATACGCGTCACTGCACTTCGGGTCGTTCTTGATTGCGGTGTTCAGCAGGTCTTGAACGCGCATGAGGGTTGACGGATCGATCCCTTGCCCCTTCTGTTTCCAGATCGCCATGGCATAAAAGTAATTCGCCATAGGATCATTCGGACGCAGCTCGACGAAGCGCGCCAGTTTCTGCTCCACGCAGACTAAGGGATTGGGCGCCGCGACCTCGATCTTACCCATGAACATGTATGGCTCCAGATCAGCCGGGTTCAAGTCCGACGCCTGGCAAAGCCGATGCGCAGCCTCATCGTAGAGAGCGCCTGCAAAGAGCGCCGCACCCAGCGCAGTCAACATCCTCGCCGATTTTGGATAGGCTTCGACTCCCGCGGAGAAAACGTCTTTCGCCTGCCACACTGCCCGATGCAACAGGAGTTCAGAGCCCCATTCAAAGTAATTCTGCTCGCTGGGATCCTCGCGCACGGCGCGCTCAAGTTCGTGCACGGCTGCAAGGGGATCGCCCAGTTTCTCATCGAGTTCTCCGGCAAGCCGATGCGCATCGGCGTTCTGGTTGTGCGCCCGCAGTTTTTCAACTTGTTCGCGGGCCCCGGCAAGATCACCGCTTCCTTCAAGAGCGAGGGCAAGATCGTATTCGTTCCGGGGACGATCCGGTTCAAGTTTTGCGGCCGCTCGAAGCGGCGAAATCGCGTCTTGAAACCGATTGGCGCGGAGATAAAAATCACCCAGCTTGCGACTAGCTTCGGCGTCGACCGGGTTGCGCGCGACGGCCGCTTTCAGGGCGCTCTCCGATTCCGCCGATTCGCCGGAGACGCTCGCGGTTCCACTACCCGACGGCTTGAGGGCCAGCGTTTCGCGATTGAGAGCCTCGCTGGTGCGCAGAACGGCGTCCGATCCATGGCCGCCCGCTGCGGTCCAGTCCGTCACTGCGGCGATGGTGAAATTCGGAGCGTCAGCAAACTCCATTGGCGAGGCTTGTTTTGTTGAGCCGGCCAGGTCGAGCGTCAACGCCAACGGCGCGTTGCCTTGCGGAGCCGCCGTATTCACCGTCATCGCGGCACTGCGTTGTCCAACCTTTTCCGCGCTGACTACATAGACTCCGCTGGCGAGGCCGGCAAAGGTAAAGCTGCCGTCGGGTTGTGTGATTGTTTGCAGCGGGGAATTGCCATCGCGCTCCAGGCGCACCGACGCGTCCGTCACGGGAGCCCCGGCCCGATCCCGCACCGTGCCCTGAATAGTTACCGGACCTTGCTGCGCAGGCGCCGCGGAGATCGCGAAGATCATGAACAGAATTGCCGAGGCGACTGGTCCAAAATCAACGACGTTGATTCTTCCCTTAAGCCATCGCGCTCCCCTCGATCTGAGCTTCGCCCTGAGCCTCACCGCCATCGGTACAGCCTTCCCCAAGTTTCACCTTTATCTAAATCCTAACTGAACCCGGTATTCTCTGACCGCGAAAGCCAGCCCTGAGGCAGGCCGTCAACGAGGCCCAGAAAGTCGGAAATGCAGGTGTCAAGCCTGGCGCGGGAGGTCAGGATTTCGCTGCGGCCTCGAGTTCGGCCCAATCGCCGGGGTCAATCTTCAACCCCGCTGCCGCCACATTCTCTTCGAGGTGCGTGACCCGCGACGTGCCGGGGATGGGAAGGACTACCGGTGAGCGATGCAGGACCCACGCGAGCGAAACCTGCGCTGGCGTCACGGAATAGCGTGCAGCAACCCGAGACAGGATGTGGGCGAATGGGTGATCGGGCTTGAGAATCTTGCCCGCGGCCATGGGGTACCAAGGCAAAAACGCGATGTTTCTCGCCTTGCACCAGGCGAGAGTCTCTTCGTGTCGGCGATCGGCAAGGGAGTAGCGGTTCTGCACGCTGACGATGGAGACGATTTTCCCGGCCGCCTCGATCTCCGCGGGCGTCACTTCACTCAAGCCGATGTGACGGATCTTGCCCTGCTCCTGCATTCGTTGCAGTGCGCCGAGGCTCTCTTCGATCGGCGTGCGGGGATCGATGCGGTGGAGTTGGTAGAGTTCGATGCGCTCGAGGCGGAGACGCCGGAGGCTCATTTCCACGCACTGAATCAAGTAGCCGGCCCGGCCCACGTACTCGGTCTTTGCAGGCCCCTGACGGGTGATGCCGCCCTTCGTGGCGATTACGAGGCCAGCCGGATAAGGGTAGAGAGCTTCGGCGATCAGGCGTTCAGCGATCTCCGGCCCATAGGCGTCCGCGGTATCGATGAGGTTGACGTCGAGATCGACGGCGCGACGAAGGACGCGTCGGCCTTCTTCCGGATCGGTGGGTTCACCCCAGGCGCCGTCACCGACCAGGCGCATGGTGCCGTACCCGAGGCGATGCACGGGCAGGTCGCCACCTATAAGGAATGTGCCGCTCGCGGCGGCGGACGGAGTGCTCATCACAGGTGAGATGCTAATCTCTCGTGGTCTATATGGCACAATGGTCGGACAGTTGGGGAGCGGCCTGTCCGGGCGGGAACTCTGCGCGGCGCAGGCGCGTATCAGATGACAGAAGGCAAGGAGAACTTCAGCGATGAGCGGCGTTCCGATTCCCAACACCCAAGCAATGTTTTACGAGCAATACGAGGCGGTGCGTCGCGACGAAGTGGTTGGAATCCTGCTGGCGTTGTTTCTCGGCACCTTCGGGGTTCATCACTTTTACCTGCGCAGAACGGGGCTGGGTGTTCTTTACTGCTGCTTCTTCTGGACCGGAATCACGGCGGTCCTCGGTTTTATCGAATGCTTCTTCATGCCCTCGCGGGTGCGGGAGTTCAACGCCATCCAGGCCGCGGGGATCGCGGCAGCGCTCGGCATGAATGTGCCCGCCGGCTGGGGCTGGCCGGTGAATGTGAACATCCATGTTCCGGCCCCCGCCGCGGGCACTCCCCAGGCGGCTTCGGTCGCGTTGCCTCTCACGGGTCCGCAAGTAACCTGCAGCCGCTGCCAGCGAACCAATGTGGGGGGATCGCGATTCTGCTCCGCGTGCGGCAGTGTACTGTAAGGCCGATTCACATTACTTTCCAGTCCTTCATTCTCGGAACCGAACTTGCCGCATGCTGCCCCGGAGTCCATCCCTGATCCCCGCCCGAAACTTCCGGAGCTCGGGCCGGATGGGATCAGGATCTAAACGTTTTTGGGGATGTCGGCTTAGCGCGGGCCCCCGGGCGCGAACGATGAGGCAGACCGATACGAGGACTGGGCCTCCGGTCGCCTCATGAACTGAGAACTTTGAACTGCACTTACATATTGGCGTGACCGGAACGCATCGACTCGTTGAATTGCGGCTTGGTAAAGTTGAGGGCGGCGTCAAGAGCGGCGCGGAACTGAGGCCCGCGCTCCATCAACTGCGGGGTCGGCGCGGCAAACTCTCCATCCAGAACCAGGAACCCCTCGCCGGCTTCGTCGCCGGCCATGCGCAGCAGGTCGGTCTCGGCCGTATTCAGGTATTGCGCATCGCGGGGATCGGCAATCCAGACCGGTTTACCGTCGCCCAGTACGCCCGAGAGCCAATACACCTTGGCCAGCAAATACGCGAGCCGTTCCTGGTCATTGGTTTCGGTAAAAAGAAACTTCTTTTGCCAGCGGCTGTAAAAACGCGTGGTCACCGGAACCGGCTGGCGATTGCCGGATTTCAGAAATTCAAGTTGCCCCAGGTCGACCGTTTTGCGGATGGCGTTGTAGACGAAGGATTCGGCATACGGCTGCTCCATGGCCGGCACGATCTCGGCAAAGGTTACCGTAACTGACGCAGCCAGCTTGGCGTACAGGCTCTGTGGTCCACCATCGGCCAGGTGCATTTCCCCGTGCACGATGTAAGTGTCGGCTCCGGAAGTTGAGCGATGAAATGGCCATTGGAACTTGCCGAACGCAATGGGTAGCCCGGCAAGAGTGACGTAGCACTCCGGCCGCGGATTGCGGAGCCTCCTGGCCTCTGCCGCCAGATGGGCCGACATGGCGGGCAGAAGGTGGGACTTGTCGAATTCGAACGCCTCGCTCAGTTCAAGGCGCAATGAGCGGTCGTCTCCCGCCCGTAACCCAAGTTGAAAGACCGCGGTGGGCTGGCCATGAAAGTCGCGGCCCTCGGTTGAAGAGAGCAGGACCAGACCGGCCTGGGAAGCGGCTGTTTCCAGCGACTTGACGAGTGATGCTTTCGATTCAACGGTCATGCGTGGGGAATCCTGTGTTTCATTTGGAGTAACCCTTCATTTTAGATCACTGGGCAGGCGCTGGTTTCGAACATCCCGAGGCCATGTGAATCGCAGCCCGCAGGGGCCTGTTCGCAACTCGGATGGCGTCGCTGCTCGTAGGCTGATGCAAAGCCGGCTAATTTGTTTCGAGAAGGTGCCAGGGCATCTACCGCGAACCGCCAGGTAGCGCGAACGAAACCCCGGCATCGCGATTCACTTTCGCGGTTGCGGCGATATCAATCTGATCTACGGGAATATCCTGTCGGTGTTGATCGAGAACCGAGAGCGTCGATGCAGTGAGCAGATAATTATGAATCTGCTGCGGAGGACGGCCGTCTTTGAACACCAGTGTGACGGGAGCCTCCGGAACCGGCGGAGAAGAGGGCTCCTCCTCGGAAGGGGCCGGCTGCGAACCATACGGCCACGGAGTATAGGAATCTGAAGGCGGGGATCCGTACTGATCCTGCTGAGGTGCTTCGTACGGCCCGTTATCCTCATAAGGCTGTGACGAAGCTCCGGCATCGGAATCAGGCTGCGAACCGTAGTCGTTTGGATAATTAAGGTAACTGGGGAAAAGGTATGGGTATCCCCAGCCCCAACCGGGCCATAGCGGTGCGCCCCAGCCGTAGACACGATAAAAGCCATCACCATGATGATCATGGTGATGCCCATCGTGATCCCAGCCATTGGGCGAATGGTAGGGCATCCGGTGCATCCCGCCCGGATAGGGTGGCCGAGGTCCGGCATAAGCTTGTCCCGATGGCCGGGAACCGGCGGAATAGGGCGTCATGCCGCCGGTGTAGGGGGAAGGGCCAGTGTAGTGGGAAGGGCCGATGTAGCGGGAAGGACCGGTGTAGCGGGAAGGACCGGTGTAGCGGGAAGGACCGGCGAATCGGGGGTGCGCGGGAGCCTGCATGCCGCCGCGGAAGCTGGGAGCACTGTGGCCCGAAAAGCCTGCCGTAGGCGCCGAAAAACCACCGCGTGCACCCGAAGAACCGCTGTGCGAGCCGGAGAAGCCGCCGTGCGACCCTCCTCGCTGCGCACCAGCCGCCAATGAAAACCATGCGACCATCACCGCGACCGCAGCGAGACGCTTCATGGCCAGATTCTACGCCAAATCGAAGAATCCG
>DASXGD010000152.1:0-1575 GCA_036489245.1 Occallatibacter sp.
ACCGCGCGCGTCACCGTGAACCGCATGTGGTACGAACTGTTCGGGACAGGTCTCGTCGAGACGACCGAGGATTTCGGCATCATGGGGCAGCGCCCGTCTCATCCCGAATTGCTCGACTGGCTGGCGGTAGAATTCCGCGACAGCGGATGGAACATGAAGCACATGTACAAGCTGATGGCGATGTCTGCGACGTACCGGCAGAGCGCTGTATCGACGCCCGCCCAGGCAGCCAGGGATCCCCGCAACCTGCTGCTGAGCCACGGCCCCCGATTCCGGATGGATGCGGAGATGCTGCGCGACATTGCTCTCCAGTCCGGCGGCCTGCTTGTTGATCGCATCGGCGGTCCAAGTGTCAAGCCCTACCAGCCCCCGAACGTATGGGAACAGGTGAGCTACCCCACCAGCGATACGGTGAACTATGTGCAGGAGCACGGACCCTCCCTCTATCGCCGGAGCATGTACACCTACTGGAAACGCATGGCCTCTCCGCCCAACATGGATGTCTTCGACGCGCCGATGCGCGATGCGGTATGCACGCGCCGCCAGCGTACCGACACTCCGCTGCAGGCGCTGGTCACCATGAATGATGTCCAATGGGTTGAGGCGGCACGTGCCCTGGCGCAGCGGGTGATTCGCGAAGGCGGGCCGAAGCCCGAGCAGCGCATGAACCTGATGAGCGAGATCCTGCTGTCGCATGATCCTCCGGCGAAGACGGCGGCGGTCCTCGAAGGCTCGCTCCAGCAGATGCAGGCGCACTATGCGGCAGATCCTAAAGCGGCGCGCGCATTGGTCGATGCGGGCGAAAAGAAGCGGGACACTTCCATCCCTGAGCCGGAGCTGGCCGCGTGGACCATGGTGGCCAGCGAAATGCTGAACCTGGATGAGACATTGACGAAGTAGTTGAGGACTGATCTATGAAGCAACATCCGTTGTGTACGGATTGCGAGCAGAACTCCACAGTAATGGATTTGCCCATCCCGGCTGGGTTGAAGCGCGAGTGGGCGGCGATCGAAACACGGCGGCGCTTCCTGGGACGATCGGGAAAGGTGCTCGGCTGGGCGGCAATGGCAAGCCTCTTCGGCGAGGCCGCGCTCCGCGGCGATGTGCACGGAACAACTTCAACAAGCGCGCCGAAACTCGCTCCCCGCGATCAGTTGAAGCTGCCGCATTTCGCTCCCAAAGCCAAGCGGGCCATTTATCTCTTCATGTCCGGCGGGCCGCCGCAGATCGATCTGCTCGATTACAAGCCGAACCTTGCTTCGCTTTTCAACAAAGACATGCCCGACTCGGTGCGCGGCAACCAGCAATTGACGGGCATGACCGCGGGTCAGGCCCACTTTCCCATTGCGCCTTCGCATTGGCCCTTCAAGCAGTACGGGCAAACAGGAACCTGGGTCAGCGACCTGCTCCCCTACACGGCTCGCATGGTCGACGACCTGACCATCGTCAAGTCGGTCAACACCGACGCCATCAATCACGAACCCGCGATCATGCTCATGAACACCGGCAATATGAATGCCGGCAAGCCCTGCCTCGGTTCGTGGCTCGCCTACGGACTGGGCAGCATGAACGACA
>DASXGD010000163.1:0-2920 GCA_036489245.1 Occallatibacter sp.
GATCCTTCGTCCGCGGTGGCGGACTCAGGATGACAAGCAGTTTTGCTAGTCGGCGGCGGTTTCTGCCAATTGCTGCGATTGATGAAGCGCCAACTCGCGCAACGCTGGACTATAGCGGCTCAAGATACCTGAGGTAAACAGGCCGTCGTGCGCGGATGCAATTAAGTCGGGGTGTGGTTCGGTAAGGGACGAGACGGGAACGAAGCCCGGCTCAGTGGGCACATCGTTGCCGCTGAAAAGATTGATGCGGTCGAGTTTGTAGGAAGGGATGAGGCGCTCGACCTCGTCGAGCACCGCGAGGGGGTCAAATGGGCTTAGTTTCGGCTCGAGATTGTGAGCCGCCAGCCAGACCGCGTGGCGATCGGCTTCGCCCGACTGGGCTCCGCGGGACTGGCCGAGGTCGGCGGTGACGCCGGCCTTCCCAAAGGGAACCAGGTTTTTGACGTCGGCGCCCATGGAAGCGGCGAGGCGAACGAGGATTTCAAAGTCCGGCTTTACGCCGGCCTTGTCGGCGGCTTTGCGCGCCAGTTGAACGTCACCGAAGGTATTGGTGACGGTGCCGGTTTTCTCGTAGAGACTCGCGGCCGGGAAGACTACGTCGGCGAGCGCGGCTGTAGCGGTAAGGAACATGTCCTGCACGATGACGAATGTGTCTTTGAGGGACGCGGGATCGATGCCGGACTTCTCCACGGGATCGGCGCCGACCACGAGCAGAGCGCCGAGGGAGCCTTGGCGGGCGGCGGCGAAGATTTCGGGTTGGGTGAGGCCGGTTGCCGTTGGCAGGCCGGGATATTCGGCTGCAAAGGCACCGGGGGCAGCCACAGGGACGTAGCCGGGAAGGAGATCGGGGAGAAGGCCCATGTCGGCCGCGCCGCGGGAGTTGGCATGGTCGCCGAGGAAAGCGAAGCGCACGTTGCCGCGGGCAAGTGCCCAGCCAACCAGAGACGCGATTTGGTCGCTGCGAAAATCCTGGCCAAAGATGATGAGCAGGGACGGCTCAGCCATCACAGCTTTGGCGAAATCAGAATCGTTGTGATCGAGGATGGTGGTGAGGTCGCGATAGCCGGCGGGGGGCAGGCCCTGCACTGCCTTGGCCTGGCGCTCAAGCTTGATGGAACGATGATTCGCGATGTAGAGTCGGGCGCGGTTGAGACGGACATTGGTGCGGAGGTTCCAGGCCAGCAGCGGATGTTCGGTGGTGGGATCGCCGCCGATGAGCAGGATGGCGGGCGCAGTCGCGGTGTCGCGAAGGCTGGCCACCTTTCCCTCATGGCCGGCGAGGGCGGCAACGAATGCCGGGTAGTCCGCGGTGCGCTCGTGGTCGATGTTGTTAGTTCCCAGAATGGTGCGTGCGAACTTTTGCAGGAGGTAGTTTTCTTCATTGGTGGTGCGGTTGGAGCCCAGCACGGCGATGGCGTTGCCGCCTTTTGCAGCAACGATTTCCTTGAGCCTGGCTCCGGCAACACGAAACGCGTGCTCCCAGGTGGCTGGCTCGAGATGACCCGCCGTGTTGCGGACGAGGGGGCGAGTGAGGCGCTCGGGGTTTTCGACGAAGTCGAATCCGAAGCGGCCCTTGGCGCAGAGGAAGTCGCCATTGATGCCGCTCTTGTCGCGGTTGTCGGCGCGGACGATTTCCGAACCTTCATTGGATTGGCGGATGCCGAGCGTAACTTTGCAGCCGTCGGCGCAGTGAGTGCACACCGTGGAGACATGCTTCATCTCCCAGGGGCGGGTCTTGTATCGATAGCTACCGCTGGTGAGCGCGCCTACGGGACAAACGTCGATGCACATGCCGCACTCTTCGCAATCGAGATGATCGCCGCCGTTCGGCGCGATCACCGCACTGACGCCACGGTTCTGTATGCCGAGGGCCCAGACGTCCATTCCTTCGCCGCACATGCGGACACAGCGATAGCAGAGGATGCAGCGGGGCCGGTCGAAGAAGACGGCCGGAGACCACTGCTGCTCGTCCCGGTGCTGCTTGGCCTCGGTGTAGAGGCTTTCGCCGGCGCCGTACTTGAAGGTCATGTCCTGCAATTCACATTCGCCGCCGGCATCGCAGACAGGGCAATCCAGAGGATGGTTGCCGAGAAGCAACTCGATGGTGGCTTTGCGAGCCTGGGTAATTTCGGGCGACTCGGTGACGAAGACATTGCCTTCGGCGACCGGGGTGGTGCAGGCGGTCTGGAGCTTGGGGACTTTCTCCTGGCGCACGACGCACATGCGGCAAGCAGCCTGGAGGGAGAGACCGGGGTAATAGCAGAAGGCGGGGATCTCGATTCCGGCCTTGCGGCAGGCTTCAATCAGCAGCGTCCCGGCTGGCGCGGTCAGCTTTTTTCCATCGACTGTGAAGGTTACGTCTGGCATTTTTCTCCGAGGCCCCTAAACCACGGCCATTTCAAGGTGCTTGGCGAAGGGGCAGGGCTTGCCGTCGAGGTGGTCTTCGAATTCCTTACGGAACTTTTTGACGAAGCCCAGCGTGGGCATGGCGGCTGCGTCGCCGAGTGGGCAGAAGGTGCGGCCCATCATGTTTTCGGCGAGGTAGCGGATGTTGTCGATGTCTTTGGCGACGCCGAATCCGGCGTGAAAACGAGTGATGGTCTTCTTAAGCCAGTCGGTGCCTTCGCGGCAGGGAATGCACCAGCCGCAGCTTTCGTGCTGGTAGAAACTGATGGTGCGGAGGGCAAACTCGACGATGCAGGTCTGGTCGTCGATGACCACGACGCCTCCGGAGCCGAGCATGGAACCGGCTTTGCCAACCTGGTCGAAGTCCATGCCGAGGTTTTCGATTTCTTCGGGCAGGAGGACGGGCGTGGAGGAGCCGCCGGGGACCACGGCCTTTAATTTGCGGCCGCCGCGAATGCCGCCGCCGACTTCATAGATCATCTTCTTGAGGTTGTAGCCCATGGGCAGTTCGTAG
>DASXGD010000521.1:0-10244 GCA_036489245.1 Occallatibacter sp.
TCGGGCAAAGAGTACAGCGCGGTCTTCCAGTTTTCGGGCATTGGCGGCAACCTGCGCTATTTCTCTCCGTTCGTCGCTTATAAGAGCTTCCGGTCCATGCACTACCTGAAGCCGTCGCCCAACGGCCACAATGTGCTCGGGCTGCGCGCCCAGCTGGGCTACATCCAGGGCTTCGGTGGCGATGTGGCGCCGCCGCAGAACCGCTTTTACGCCGGCGGCGAAGGCGAACTCCGCGGCTTCGATGTACGCGGGGCCACCCCCTACGGCTACGTTCCCAATCGTGTCACGGTGCAGCTTACCAATCCTGATGGAACGTGCGTCCCCCGCGATCCCAACAATCCGCAGTTGAACCAGTGCATCCAGGTGCCCCTGCCGATTTACGGCATCGCGTCCATCGGCGGCGACACCCAGTTGACCACCAACATGGAGTACCGCATCCCCATCGCCGGGCCGGTCATGTTCTCCTTCTTTGACGACTTCGGCATCACCACTGCATTGAACAAGGGCCAGCTGAAGCAGAGTCCCGAGGGCTTCGATTCGCTCACCGCCCCCCTCTATGGCTGCCCGGTCTATAACAATGGCTCGTGCCAGGGTGGAATTTCCGGCTCCCAGGTCGGGTTCCTGCGCGATATCCGGCCGGTTTCGGGTACAAACTTTGTTCCCCGCATGTCGCTGGGCGCCGAAATCTCAGTCATCATGCCGGTCGTCAACGCACCCTTCCGGCTCTACTACGCGTACAACCCCCTGCGCCTGTATGAGCGTCCATTCTGCAACAATGTCTTGAGCCCGGGAATCAACCAGAGTTGTTCCGCGCAGCTCATTACGCGAGACCTTTTCCCGCCCGGTGGCGCGGGCGACTTCACCTACCAGGAGGCCCTGCAGGGCTATGGAGCGCGTAACTTGTTCCGCGAGCCCCGCAAGACCTTCCGCTTGACTGTCTCCACGACCTTCTAGCACACGTAATGAAGGAGTCGCGGACGGCATAATGCAAGAGAAGGAGTTTTCACCAGCATGCGGCGTTCAATGCTATTGATCGGAGCTTTGGCCGCGGGCATGGTCCCGGCTTCATATGCGCAAACCGCGGCAGCTGCCCCCACGGGCCCCCTCAGGCTCGCCGTGGTCAGCTTCCAGGATGTGGTGACAGGGACTAATGAATTCCAGCGTAATTTCGCTGATTTGCAAAAGAAGTACGATCCCAAGCGGCAGGAGCTCAAGGCGTTGGGGGATGAAATCGACACCCTCACCAAGCAATTGGACTCCCAGGGCGCGAGCCTGGGCGATGCCGAGCGCGCCAACCGGGCCAAGGTCATCGACGACAAGAAGAAACGCGCGCAGCGGATGGCCGACGATGCGCAAAATGATTTTCAGCAGGAGATGCAGCAGCTGTTCAACGCCACGGCTTCGAAGGTTGGGGACGTTCTGATCGACTATGCGAAGCAGCAGGGCTATACGCTGGTCCTCGACGGTGGAGAACAGCAGCAGGGTCCCTTCGTGCTCTATACCATCCCCTCCACCGACATCAGCAAGGCGATTGTCGATGCTTACAATCTGAAGTCTGGCGTGTCCGCTCCAGCGTCACTTCCGGCAGCCCCGGCGCCAAATCCCGCCGCCAAGCCGCCAGGAGTACGGTAATCCCCGGACGTCCCGCGCAAACTGGCCAGGCGAGGGCAACTCTGTCTGGAGTGAGTTGGACGAAGCACCTCGAAAGCCTCGTGAATGGGCTGCGAATTCGCTCTTTGCCGGTTTGACGCTCCCCCCTGGCCCTCCTATAATCCATACAGTTCCTGCTGACGTCTCCGTCCGCGTCTTCTTTCCGCTCCGGCCCGGAGTGGAGCCTCCCTTAAGGATGACGAGAGGTTTCTCAGGAGGTATCGGCTCGTCTTAGGGCCACGCAGGGATTTCGAAGGAGTTTTTGATTCAGATGAAGCACTCGCTTGCACTAGCCGTACTCCTGGCCTCGGGCGTAGCCCTGGGTGCCGCCGCCCAAACGCCCGCTGAAGCACCCGCCGCGGCGCCCGCCAACACCCCTACCTCTGCGGCCCCCGCCGGACCCCCGAAGATCGCCGTGATTGCCTTCCAGGTCGCCGTCGGCCAGACCAATGAGTTCCAGCGCAATTTCGCCGACCTCCAGAAGAAGTACGATCCAAAGCGGCAGCAACTGAAGGCTCTGAGCGACGATGTGGACAACCTGACCAAGCAGTTGCAGACCCAGGGCGACAAGCTCAGCGACGCCGAGCGCGCCAGCCGGGCCAAGGTCATCGACGACAAGAAGAAGGTGCTGCAGCGGGACGGCGAGGATGCGTCCAACGATTTCCAGAACGAGATGCAGGAGATGTACACCGGCCTGGCCTCAAAGGTGTACGACGTTTTGTCCGGTTATGCCCAGCAGCACGGGTACACGCTGGTCCTCGATGTTGCCCAGCAGCAGACCCCGGTCCTTTATGCTGTGGACTCAACCAACATCACCAAGCCGATTATTGACGCCTACAACACGAAGTCGGGTGTACCTGCGCCTCCAACGCCGCCCGCCGGAGCCGCACCGCCAACACCCGGACCCCAGACCAAGCCAACTGCTCCGAGAACTCCGCCGACGAGCCACTAAAATCGAGCCGGCAACCTCGAAGAAGCCCCGCGCGAGCGGGGCTTCTTTCTTTGCATTTTGCAACCATTCAAGGGGTCCGACTTTGGCTTGCCAAAAAAAGTTGTCTGTCTTTCCTAATAAATTCCGTCGGTTGCGAGCTCCTGTGGAAAAAATTGTGGATTACGTGGGGCATCCACAAAGAAAAAACCTTTCCTGGCCTCTTGTCAACCTGAGAGGAATTCTGATAGGTCGTCTAATTGCTTATTTTTCAATAGTTAAACCGGTATGGTGAATGCCGGTTCGGGGTAACCACCGCGATTGGTGTCCGGACGTCTCCGATAGGAGCTTTCCACAGTTGACGATTAACGGGGGGTTACTGAGTCGGTGCGCTCGGTCACAGGTTGCGGGTTACTTTGCCTGATCTTCGCCCACCCGAAGGACGGCGAGGAACGCTTCCTGTGGAATATCTACCTTGCCGATTCGCTTCATCCGCTTCTTGCCTTCCTTCTGTTTTTCCAGCAACTTCCGCTTCCGCGAGATGTCGCCTCCGTAGCACTTGGCAAGCACGTTTTTGCGCAGCGGGCTGACCGTTTCGCGGGCCACAATCTTGGCCCCGATGGCGGCCTGAATCGCCACCTCGAACTGCTGGCGGGGAATCAGTTCGCGCATCTTCGAAACCAGCAGCTTTCCGCGTTCGTAGGCGAAATCCTTGTGCACGATGATCGAAAGCGCATCCACCGGCTCTCCAGACACCAGGATGTCGAGCTTGACCATGGGCGACACCCACTCCCCCGCCAGTTGATAGTCCAGGGAGGCATAGCCACGGGAGATCGACTTGAGCCGGTCGTAGAAATCGAGCACGATTTCGTTCAGCGGTAACTCGTAGGTCAGCATCACGCGCGTGGGCGTAACGTACTCGAAATTGATCTGCCGCCCGCGCTTCTCCTCCACAAGTTTGAATATCCCCCCCACGTATTCCTCGTTGGTCAGAATATTGGCGGTGATAATCGGCTCGCGGATCTTTTCGATACTCTGCGGCTCCGGCCACCGCGACGGATTGTCGACTTCGATCTCCGCCCCGTCGGTGAGGTTGATGTGATAGCGCACCCCGGGCGCGGTGGTAATGAGATCCAGCTCATACTCGCGCTCCAGGCGCTCCTGGATGATCTCCATGTGCAGCAGCCCGAGGAAGCCGCAGCGAAATCCGAATCCCAGCGCCGCCGAGCTCTCCGGCTCGAAGAAAAAGGAGGAATCGTTGAGGCGGAGCTTTTCCAGGGCGTCGCGCAACAGCGTGTGCTCGTGCGAATCGACGGTGTAGAGCCCGGAGAACACCATCGGCTTGATGTCTTCGAAGCCGGGCAGCGCCGCGGCGGCCGGCCGGCCGTCATCGGTGACCGTGTCGCCGATCTTGGTGTCGCCCACGTTCTTGATGGTGGCGGCAAAGAAGCCCACCTCCCCGGCGCGCAGTTCCGCGATCTCCACTGGCTTCGGCATCAACACGCCCATGGATTCAATCTCGAACGCCTTACTGTTTGACATGAGCCGGATCCGCTGCCCCTTGCGCAACACGCCCTGCATCACGCGCACCAGCACGATGACGCCGCGATAGGCATCGAACCAGGAGTCAAAGATCAGAGCCTGAAGAGGCGCCTCGGGATCGCCCGTGGGCGGGGGAAGGCGATGCACGATCGCCTCCAGCACGTCCTCGACACCCTGGCCGGTCTTGGCGCTCACGGGGATGGCGTCGGTCGCATCCAGCCCCACCGCCTTTTCAATGGCTTCCTGCGTGCGCAGGATATCGGCCGATGGCAGATCGATCTTGTTGATCACTGGAATCACTTCCAGGCCGTGATGAATCGCAAGGTAGGCGTTGGCCAGGGTCTGCGCTTCCACTCCCTGGCTTGCGTCCACCACCAGCAGCGCGCCCTCGCAAGAGGAGAGGGCACGAGACACTTCGTAGCTGAAGTCCACATGCCCCGGCGTATCGATCAGGTTCAGCTGGTAGGTGTTGCCGTCCTTGGCCTTGTACATCATGCGCACGGCATGCGCCTTGATGGTGATCCCGCGCTCGCGCTCCAGGTCCATATCGTCCAGGATCTGGGCCTGCATTTCGCGTCCGGTCACCGATCCGGTCAATTCCAGAAGACGGTCACTGAGCGTCGACTTACCATGGTCGATGTGGGCAATGATGGCGAAATTGCGTAGAAAACGAGCGTCCATTCAGAGTCGACGGGATGGGGTTTTGAGTCCGGCTCAAGCGCATCGCCGTGGCGAGCCCCCATGGCATAGCTTATCATCGGCATAGGGTCTTACATTTCAATCAGCGGGGGCGTCCCTGCCGCCTGGTCGATCGCGGTTTGTATACGCATGAGCTTTACTCGAAACTGTTGTATCGGCTGTGCTGCGCTTGCGATTTTGCTGGCCGGGTGCGGCCCCTCCAAAACCGCCAGTGTCTCTCCCAACGCGGCACCCCAGGCCACCGCGCCTGCGTTGCCCGCTCCCCCGCCCGAACCGGTCCCCGCGCAGTCCGCGCAGCAGACATTTCATCAGCAGCGCGTGCAGCAGATTATCGACCAGGTCGAGAAGGCCTACGCCAACGGAGAAGCCGCCTACCGCAAGGGCCGCCTGCCCGAAGCCAAGGCGGAGTTCGACCGTGCCGTTGACCTCATGCTCACCGGCGGCCTCGATATCAAGAGCGAGCCCAAATTGCAGGACGAGTTCGACCGCATTATCGACCAGGTAAACGCCCTCGAAATGGAAGCCCTGAAACTGGGCAATGGTTTCACGCCCAAGGTGGAGCCCTCCCCCGCCGACGTCGCCAGCGATGTGACCTTCACGGTCGATCCCAACGTGGTCGCCAAGGCCCAGACCCAGCTCGCGACCACGAAATCCGACCTGCCCCTGATGGTGAACGATTACGTGGCGGCCTTCATCAACTTCTTCGCCAACTCCCAGAAGGGCCACAACACCCTGCTCCACTCCTTCCAGCGCTACGGGCGCTACAAGGCCATGATCGAGCGCGTGATGGCCGAAGAAGGCGTGCCCCACGATCTGATCTACCTGGCGGTTGCCGAGTCCAGCTTTCAGCCGCGCGCCCTCAACGCCCGGTCGCATGCCGGCGGCATGTGGCAGTTCATGCCCTATGGCGACTACGGGCTCACCCGCAACGGGTATGTCGATGAGCGCTTCGACCCTGAAAAGTCCACCCGCGCGTACGCCCGGTACATGAAGTTCCTCTACGACCAGTTGGGCGACTGGTACCTTGCCATGGCGGCCTACGATTGGGGCGCCGGCAACGTGCAGCGGGCCGTCCAGAAAACCGGTTATGCCGATTTCTGGGAGCTCTACAAGCGCCACAACCTGCCCGGCGAGACCCAGAACTACGTGCCCGAAATCCTTGCCGCCATCATCATCGCCAATCACCCCACGCAGTATGGCTTCGATGAAATCACCCTGGATCCTCCGGTGCTCACCGATACGGTCACCATCAACTATGCTGTCGACCTGCGCTTGATCTCCGACCTTGTTGACGCGCCGGTCGACGAGTTGATGGCGTTGAACCCGAGTCTTCTGCGCATGGCTACCCCGCCCGAGACTGCGTTTGACCTGCATCTGCCCGCGGGCACGGCCTCGCTCTACGAGCAACGGATTGCCGCCATTCCCGAAAGCAGGCGCACCGCCTGGCGCTATCACCGCGTCACCCCCGATGACTCCCTCGCATCGGTGGCCCACACCTATCACGTCACGGTCGCCGAACTGGCAGCCGCCAACCAGTTGCACGAAGACCAGACCATGACGGGCATTGAAGCCTTGGTCGTGCCGGTCGCTCCGGTTGCCGCCCCCTCCCTGCATACGCTGCTCTACACCACGCGCCGCGGCGACACGCTGGTCTCTATCGCCGATCGCTTCGGAGTCTCCCTCGACCAGCTGCGGCGTTGGAACAAGATTCCCAGCGGCATCAAAGTGGAACCGGGACGTCGCTTGCACGTGGCCGAGCCGGCGTCCTTGCAGCGGACCAGCACCAGTCACCGCCGCGGATCCGCATCCTCACATGCTGCAAAACACTCGAGCGCAGGCTCTGCCGCTGCTCGCGGCGGCGATCCGCCATCGCAGAAGCAAAGCGCCGCACAGAAGTCGCACGCCACAACCGCGAAGAGCTACGCAAAGAAACAAAAATAGTCAGGGGAGCCTGACTGCATACTTGTGTTTTGTTGGCCATGCGTGCAAGCTATTGCTACAATGGCTTCCGCAGCGGACTTCAATCATCCGCAGCGCCAAGCAATCAAGCACAGCGCAAGCCGCTGGAGGCAACGTGATGGATGATGTGTACAAGATGTACGCGATGAGTGATGGCGAAGGCGATGCTGAGCCCGCCGAGGTGGATCACGATGAAGACATGGACGACGAGGACGAAGAAGTAGAAACCTCCAGCGTGCTGACCTCTTCCGACGACGACGAGGGAGTGCCTGAAGAGACCTCCGTGGTAATCTCCGAGTCTCCCCAACCAGCGCCAGCCAAAAAGGCCCCCGCCAAAAAAGCCGCTGCCAAAAAGGCCCCCGCTAAGAAAGCAGCTGCCAAGAAGGCGCCGGCGCCGGCTCCGGCCAAGGCCGCCAAGAAGTCCGTCGCGAAGAAGAGCAGCGGCGGAGCAGCACCGAAGAAGGCTGCAGCGAAAAAGAAAGCCAAGGTAGTCGCGAAACGAGGCAAAGCGGTGGCAGCAAAGAAGGCAGCAAAAAAGGCGCCCGCCAAGAAGGCCGCGAAGAAGGCAGCCAAGAAGACAGCTTCCAAAAAGGCCGTGAAGAAGGCAATCTACAGGAGAGTTTCAGCCAAGAAGTCGGCAAAGAAGGCAGCCAAGAAGGCTCCTGCAAAGAAGACGGCCGCCAAGAAAAAGAAGAAATAACCGGAAACCATAGTTCGAGGCAAGACAAAAGAGCCCGGCATCACGCCGGGCTTTTTTGCGCATTTCCATCGCGGCTAATTCACCTTCAAGTCCCCGCCGGCGAAGCATTGATCTGTTCGAAATGGTGGAACTGGTGCCGCGTGTAATCCTCAATCAGGTAGCGCAGCGTTACGGGGGCATCTGTGCCCACGGTGCAGAGGACCCGCATTCGCTCCTCCGGAATTCGCTCCACGACAGCGACGAGAATGTCGTGTTCTACATTCCACCACCCCACCAGCGTCTTCCACGACAGGTGCGCATAGCCATGCGCCGCTACCCATGCGTCCTGGGCATAGGAGGGTCCGGTGTACGAACCGTCGATCGTGGCTCGCACAAAACGCTGCCGATTGTTCGCCGCGGAGTCCAGAAGATGCCCAAGGATCTGCTTCCGCGTCCAGCCGCCCTGGCGCCAAGCCACATTGGCCAGATCGGCGGGCACCTCGTCCAGCAGTTCGCGCAGTTTATTGATGTCGCCGCAAAATGCCTTTGCCACTGCTGTCGACATGGCCTTCTCCCTTGTCCGTGAACGACCTCGTGCACCGCACGCAACTGCGGCCCCGTCACCGGGGCCGCGTCGCGTCCAGGTTCTCGTCCGGCTACTTCTTCTGTTCCGCCAACTCCGCCAATACTTCTTCGGAGTGGTGAGAGGGGTCGACCTTGGTCCAGACCTTGACGATCTTGCCCTGGGGATCGATCAGGAAGGTATTGCGCTGCGCAATGGTCATGCTTCCGAAGTGGCCCAGCGACCCGTACTCGTCAACAACCTTGTGGTCGGGGTCGGCCAGCAGGCGGAAGGTCAAACCTTCCTTGGTGCAGAACTGCTTGTGGCTGTCCGGCGTGTCCACGCTCACGCCCACCACCACCGCGTTGGCGGCCTCGAATTTCGAGAGGTCTCGCTGGAAGTTGTGAGCCTCGATCGTGCAGCCCTGGGTCATGTCCTTGGGGTAGAAGTAAAGCACCACCCACTTGCCGTGAAAGCTATCCAGGGAGATCTGGGAGCCGTCCTGCGAGGGGAGGGTAAAGGTGGGCGCCACTTGCCCGGCGCCAGGCATGGTCTGATCGGCCGCTTGCACCGTAACCACCATAACGAATCCAACCGCGATCACCAGAACCGCGGCAATGAGTAAAAACACAGACCTCTTCACGCGAGACCTCCTCTTGGTAGATGAAACGCCGAACCAATGGAAGCGGGAAATTCTTCCGTCCCCAGTATCGGCGCGGGACCACAACCATTGCAATGCTGCAGTTGTCTCTGTTTTGTCATTCTGAATCCGGGAACGACGCTGATTTGCCGTTTGTCCCTTCCACAGACATTCCGTGCCCCATCCTTTCCGCTTCTTTCCGCGGAAAGGGTGGGAGGCCACTAGC
The DNA here is from genome assembly GCA_036489245.1 of Occallatibacter sp. Taxonomy (GTDB): domain Bacteria; phylum Acidobacteriota; class Terriglobia; order Terriglobales; family Acidobacteriaceae; genus Telmatobacter. The sequence goes on from DASXGD010000521.1 coordinate 8,886, forward strand.
CCCAACCAGCTTCCGCTCACCTCGGCGCAGCCACGATGGCAATCCCCGCCTCGCTCGCCCGCTCCAGAAGCGTCTCCCGGTCAAACAGCAGAGTCCTGCCTGCCTCGACCGAGAGGCAGGTTGCCCCGGCCGCCATCATCGTTTCGATGGTACGCATTCCGATCACTGGAACATCAAACCGCATATCCTGCTTGGGCTTGGCCACTTTCACGACCGTAAGGCGGCGCTCGAGAGTCGTGGTCCCCGGCGACAGGCCTTCGTCCCCGTGGTCATGAGCCGCCTCATCCCCCTCCAGCGACCGCATGAGCGCCCCGGCCCGTTCGATGGCCGCGTCGGTGCCCTCCATCGCTTCCACGGCAACACAAGCCTGGGCCGCCACGACCACCGTTTGCCCGATGTCGAATCCCGCCACCGACCTCGCCACGCTCAGCCCGTATTCAATGTTTTTGCGTTCTTCTTCGTCCGGAGCGCGTTTGGTCAGCACGCCCTCCGTTGCCAGCAGGGGCTCAAGAAACGCCGTCGAGCTGATCAACTCGATGCCCTCGTCCCCCAGAACCTTGGCCACCGCGCCGAGTAGCATATCGGTGTTCCGCGTACGCAGGTTTAACAGCAGCTTGGCCAGGCGCCAGTCGGGCCGGATGCTGGAAAAGATCTGCTTGTGCTTCACCTGTCCCGCCATCACCGCCATCGACACGCCTTCTTGATGAAAAATGTCGATGAGCCGCGACAACTCGCCCAGCGAAAGCCAGTGCACGCTGATCTTCTCGTCGATAGCGCCGCGATCGTTGATCTCCGGGTCAGTCTCCTGGCGGATCGCCGCGACCGTGACGGCAAACCCCTGCGCCCGCGCCGCGTCCAGCAGCAGGAAAGGGAAGCGTCCGTTGCCGGCAATGAGCCCGAGTTTCATCGGTTGCGCTCCATTACAAGGTCAGCCGCCAGGCGGGCTCCCGGAGGGAGCTTTGAAAATAGCCCAGGGTGGAGTCCGCCGAGGCGGACGGAACCCTGGGTTGGCGCCAATCCCATAGCCCCGTCCCGGAGGGCCGATCGAACTGTCGCCCGCGAATCGCGGTACGATGGAGCATCACCATGTCACACACGTATTGTTGCTCGTTGTTTCATTGTGTCTTTTCGACCAAGGAGCGGTGCAAAACCATTGTGCCTGAGATCCAGCCGCGCCTGTGGGCTTACATGGGAGGGGTAGCACGAGAACATGAGATGAAGGCTCTTGCCGTAGGTGGAACCGAAGATCACATCCACATGCTGCTGTCTCTTCCTTCTTCTCTCCCAATTGCCAAGGCCATGCGCGAAATCAAGAGCGCGTCTTCGCGATGGATGCACGAAACCTGCATGGTGCCGGGG
>DASXGD010000193.1:0-6799 GCA_036489245.1 Occallatibacter sp.
GCGATGTCCGGCGCCGAACCGTGCACCGCCTCAAAGATAGCGCATTCCACCCCCAGGTTCGCACCCGGCACCAGTCCCAGCCCGCCCACGAAGGCGGCGCAGAGATCGCTCACGATATCGCCATAGAGATTCTCGAGCAGGAGCGTGTCGTACTGGTAAGGATTCATCACCAGCTGCATGCAGGTGTTGTCGATGATGTGCTCGCCATAAACTACGTCAGGGAAGCCCTCCGCGACCTTGCGCGCGCAGCGCAGGAACAGCCCGTCGGAGAGCTTCATGATGTTGGCCTTGTGGATGGAATGGATTTTCTTGCGCCCATGCTTGCGGGCATATTCGAATGCGAACTTCGCAATACGGGTCGAGCCCTTTTCGGTGATGACCTTGATGCTCTCCACGACCCCGGGGACCACTTCGTGCTCCAGGCCCACATATTCGCCCTCGGTGTTTTCGCGCACGATGATCAGGTCCACGCCAGGCCACTTGGATTCGAGACCGGGCAGGTTCTTAATGGGACGGAAATTGGCGAAGAGATCGAATTTCTTGCGCAGCGTAACGTTGATGCTCTTGAAGCCTCCCCCGATCGGAGTGGTCACCGGTCCCTTGAGCGCCACCTTGTTGCGCTCAATCGATTCATAGAGCGCCGTGGGGATGTATTCACCGAAGATTTCGAAGGCTTCGGCGCCTGCGGAGTAGCGTTCCCATTCCCACTTGAGCCCCGTGGCCTCGAGGATGCGAACCACGGCCTGGGTGACTTCGGGGCCGATGCCGTCGCCGGGAATGAGTGTGACTCGATGTGTCTTTGTCTCTGGCATGTTCAGTTTCTTCCCAATTCCCTGATCCCTATTCCCTGTTCCCTGTTCCCTTGTTCTTGTGCCCTTCCAGCAGCCCTTCCAGTTCTTCCTTGAATTCGCGCACATCCTTAAAGTCGCGATACACCGAAGCGAAGCGGATATAGGCGACCGTATCGAGGCCCTTGAGGTGGTTCATGATCAACTCGCCGATCTCGCGCGTGCTGCGCTCCCGTTCGGGAGCGTCCATGAGAAACGTCTCGGTTGCGTCGACGATGGCTTCGAGCTTTTTCGAGGGAACAGGGCGTTTCTCGCACGCCCGCAAAAGCCCGCTCAGCACCTTCTGGCGGTCGAACCGCTCGCGGCGCCCGTCCTTTTTGACGACCATGTAGGGGATTTCGTCGATGCGCTCGTAGGTCGTGAAGCGGCGGTTGCAACGTTCGCACTCCCGGCGGCGCCGGATGGCGTCGGCCTCCTTGCTCTCGCGCGAGTCCACCACCCTGTCTTGCCCAAAGCCGCAGTACGGACACTTCATGCTATGGCCGATTTTACGGCATCGAACAGCAGGGACGGGAACCAGCGATGTGAGACGCGAACAGCCGGAATGCTTCAAGAGCAGACTCCGATGCTATTCTGCTTTGGGAATGCCATGGAAAGCCCGATCGAACGCAATATCGAGGAAATCGCGCGCCTCTGCCGCCGGTTTGCGGTTCGACGACTGGCCGTATTCGGTTCCATTCTCCGTGCCGACTTCGAGCCTGGCTCGAGCGATGCTGACTTCATTGTGGAGTTTGAGCCAATCCCGGCGGGGGAGCGAATGCTGAACTATCTTCATCTCCAGGAGGCTCTTGGTTCGCTGCTTTCCCGCCGCATCGATCTCGTTGAGGAAGGCTCGATCCGTAACCCATACATCCTGCAGAGGGTGAAAGAGCAACAACAACTCCTCTATGCAGCGTGATGCGAAAGCGTACTTATGGGATATCGCCGCTGCAGCGGAGAGCATTCGCATCTTTACTCAGTCCAAGTCGCTTGCCGATTATCTGGGCGACGAGATGCTTCGCGCCGCCGTCGAACGCAAATTTGGCGTGATCGGTGAAGCTCTTTCGCAACTCCTCCGGGTGTTCCCTCAGTATCGCCAGTTGATCACTCTTCCAGAGCAGATCATTGCCTTTCGCAACCAGATCATCCATGGCTATGCCACGGTTCGCGATGACATCGTGTGGGAGATTGCGACCGTCTATCTTCCCCGATTGAAGACCGAAGTTAATGGGCTGTTGGACAGGCCGGACGCATAGGAAGGTTCTGAGTATCAGCTCAGAAACTCGGCAATCGCGCTGACCACTGTCTGCTGCTCGTCTTCACGCAACTCAGGAAATATCGGCAGAGCCAGCACTTCGCGCGCTGCACGCTCGGCTTCCGGAAAGTCGCCTTCGACATAACCGAGGCCCTTGAGCGCCTCCTGCAGATGCAACGGGACAGGATAGTAAATCTCCGAACCGATCTGGCGACTGGTGAGAAACTCTTGCAGGGCATCCCGCCGCGAAGAGCGGATCACATACTGGTGCCAAATGTGGCGGCTGCCCGCGACCTCGTGGGGCAGGACCACGCCGTGAGCGGGGTAGGGACCTGCTTCCGCCAGTCCCGCGGCCCGGAAGAGCACGTCGTATCGTTCCGCGACTGTGCGCCGGGCCTGATTCCATCCTGAAATGTACTTGAGCTTGACGCGAAGGATAGCGCCCTGGAAGCCGTCCATGCGGGCGTTCCACCCCACCTCGTCGTGATAATACCGCCGGCGCATCCCGTGCTGGCGCAGCATGCGCAGGCGCTCAGCCACCTGGTCTGAATTCGTGGTCACCATGCCGGCATCGCCTGCCGCGCTCAGGTTCTTGGTGGGATAGAAGCTGAAGGCAGCCGCGTCGCCGAGCGCTCCCGCTTTGACCCCCTTCCACTCCGCACCCCAGGCCTGGGCAGCGTCTTCGATGACGGTCAGCCCGCGCCTGGTTCCAAATCCGGGGGAAAACGCCGGTTGTCCGTAGAGATGCACCGGCAGTACCGCCCGTACGGTGGCGCCACGGGGTCCGTCCAGCACCGCTTCCACGGCGGTGGCGTCAAGATTGAAGGTGCCGGGGTCGATGTCGGCCAGGACTGCGGTGGCGCCGGCCCGCAGGATGGCGCTTACCGAAGCAAAAAAACTGAACGGAGTGGTGACGACGGCCGCGCCCGGGCCGATCCCCGCTGCCGCGAGCGCCAGCCAGAGGGCGTCGGTGCCCGAAGAACATCCCACCGCGTGGGCCACGCCGAGGTGCGCTTCGGCGCCTCGCTCGAAGGCCGCAACCGATTCTCCCAAAATGAATTGCCGGGAATCGAGCACCTCCGCCAGGGCTTCGGCCAGTTCCTGCCGCAGGGGGTGGTACTGGCGTTCCAAGTCCAGCATGGGCACCGCTTGCACGGTTTCCCGGGCCGGGTTCGCCAGGCGGATTTCGGTGCGTTCCACCCGTCAATGCTATCAGCCGGCACGGGTTGCCGACGCCGCCGGGGCCGGATCAGAACCCGATTCGGGCGGGGGATGCGTGGTCCCAGTTGAAAACCTTCGTAATCCACTATATTGTGGTCACATTGCGGGATTCGGCGGCACCGGGGCTTCCGGCGCTGCCCTCGCGGATTTGTTTTTACCCACGATTTCGAGACTGAAACGCATCCAACCGATGAGGAAAGTAGGAGATCGGCAAATGGAAAATAAGCCGGCACAAAACATTCAGGATACGTTCCTGAATACGGTTCGCAAGGACAAGACCCCCATCACCATCTACCTGGTCAGCGGCGTAAAGCTTACCGGCAAAATACGGTCCTTCGACAAGTATTCCGTGCTCCTCGAAAACAACAGCCAGGAGCAGTTGATATTCAAGCACGCTATTTCTACGGTGGTCAGCAACCGGAGCGTCCTGCACAGCGAGCACCGGCCCGCCACCATGCACACCGGCCTCGGTCCGGCTGCGGTTGGAGCACCGTCCGCGACCGGGACCAGCGACAGCCCGCGAGGAGCGGTTCCGATTGGAAGTTGAGCCAGGGAGGACCAGTGCGTCCGGTGTCCGCTGGAGTGGCGGTGCTGAACGGGCGATTCTCGTGGGAGTGGATCTTGCCAGCCGTTCGCGTTCCAGCCGTGCAGGTCTGGCCGGTGCGCGGGCGGCGTTGCGGTTGAACGGCACTCCGGCCGAGAGTTCCGAAGCCGACGACGGCGGCTCCCTCGAAATGCAACTGTCTCGCTCCACTCCGCTGCCATCCGGCGGCCTGGACATCGAGGAGTCGCTGGCCGAGTTCCGCGAACTGGTTTCGAGCGCCGGAGCGCAAATCGCGGCGGAGATCATTCAGCGTCGTCCCCGTCCCGATCCGGCAACGCTTATCGGCGCCGGCAAGGTGGAGGAGATCGCGGGGGTTGCCGCGTCCACCGAGGCCGACCTGGTCCTGTTTGACCACGACCTTTCTCCCACCCAGTTACGCAACCTCGAAGCCGCGCTGCCGTGCCGGGTGCTCGATCGCACCCAGCTCATCCTCGACATCTTTGCCCGCCACGCCCGCACCCGCGAAGGTCAGTTGCAGGTCGAGCTTGCCCAACTCGAGTACATGCTTCCGCGCCTCACCGGGCGAGGCAAGGCCATGTCGCAATTGGGCGGCGGCATTGGCACGCGGGGGCCCGGCGAAACCCAGCTCGAAACCGATCGAAGGCGCATTCAGCGCCGCATCGACCAGCTCAAGCTCGATCTCGAAGCCGTCCGCCGCGTGCGCCGCCAACAGCGCCAGCGCCGCGAGTCAGTTCCGGTGCCCACGGTCGCCCTGGTTGGCTACACCAACGCAGGCAAGAGCACGCTGTTCAATCGCATCACGGGAGCGCATGTACTCCAGTCGTCGCAGATGTTCGCGACTCTCGACCCGAAGCTGCGCGCCATCGAACTCCCCAGCCGGCGCCGCGTTCTGCTGTCCGACACCGTGGGCTTCATCCGCAACCTGCCCCACACCCTCGTTACGAGCTTTCGCGCCACCCTCGAAGAGGTGGAGCAGGCCGAAGTGCTGCTCCACGTCCGCGACGCGGTTTCGACTTACGGCGACGAGCAGAAAGCCCAGGTGGAAAAGGTGCTCGGCGAACTGAGCGCGCTCTCCAAGCCCCGCATCGAGGTACTGAACAAGATCGACCTGCTGAGCCGGCAGGAGCGGGACGGCATCGCGTCGCGGTTCGTCTCGTCCTCGCCGGCGCATCGCGAAGTGCTGGTTTCGGCGGCAACGGGCGAGGGAATCGACTCGCTGATGGTGGCGATCGACGGTGAGTTGTACTCCGACCCCGTCATTGAAGCCGAACTTGACGTACCCCAACGCGAAGGGGCGGCGCTTGCCGCTATCGAAGCCGGGATGGTGATCCACAACCGCTCTTACGACGGCAACCTGGTTCACCTCACAGTCGCCGGTCCCGCCTCCCTCATGGGACGTTTTCGCGAGTACAAGCTGCGCGACAAGTAACTCGCGGTGCGGGCCCGCAGATCTACATAAAGTAGGCTCCGCTCAGGCGGGCATAGAGCTGTGCTCCCTTCTTGATTTCTTTGCGCGCCTCCTCCGATACCGAACTCAGGCCTCAAGCCAGGTCAGTGCCGTCCTTGATCAGCCTGGCAAGAGATTTCTTGAAATCGGGCGGGAGACTGCCGGTGCCGACAGGAAGCCGCTGTACCTGGGGAAATGAGGCCATCGACCGCCTGTTTCCACGACTGGACCGATTTCGCGCCGGGCAGGGTCAGCTCGCCGACTCCGCGATCAGGGCCGATAAAGCTCATGGGCATGCCCATGCCCGACATGGCCGCCTGCTCATCGATCTTCCTGTCGATCTTGTGCAAGATCTTCTTGATCTCATGTTTGATCTTCTCCGCGGTGGGGATCCGGCCTTCGAGAAGCGTGGTGGCGGCGACGTGCAGGTGGCCGACCATCTTGCCGACTATGTCGCGATCGGTTTTCAGAACTTTCTCCGGGCTCGGGGGAGCGGGTATGGGCATGTTTGCTGCTTTCTCCGCAGCCAGTTCCATTGCCTGTTCAGGTGTCATGTGGTTTCTCCTTGTGCGCTCAAAGCATGAAATAGTAACGAGAGCCGCTTCCTCTTCCGCGCGGGATATTTCCCGTTCCGCTTATCTACGCGCGGTTGCGCGGAGATTACTGGCATGATGCGCGATGTTTTTAAGGATTCGCTTCATTCAGAGGCGAGAGCCGGACTGAACCCGTCGACTCCGAAACGCGGAGGAGCTTTAGAAAACCTCTTCTACCAGGTTTGGCCCAGGGGATATACCAGCCCTGTTATTCTCACCAGAAATGACTGCGCGCTCTCTCCTATTCGTTGCCCTGGCTGGTGCGCTCAGCCTTGCTTCCCCGGCGCAAAACACGTCGCCACTCACCGCGCCGGAACGAGCCATGGTGGCCTACATCGATGCCAACCAGAGGGCCTCGAACCGACTGCTCGAGAAGTTGGTCAACATCAACAGCGGCACCCACAATCTGGAGGGTGTGCGGGCGGTGGGCCAGGTAATCATGGCCGAGCTCCGCGATCTTGGATTCAAGGTGCAGTGGATTCCAATGGGCGAGGTCAAGCGGGCCGGCACGCTGGTCGCGGAACATCCTTGCCCGGAGCCTGGCAAGTGCGGCAAGCGCATGTTGTTCATCGGTCACATGGACACTGTTTTTGAGAAGAGCAGTGCGTTCCAGGCGTACTCGGTGAAGGGCACTATTGGTACCGGCCCCGGGGTCAACGACATGAAGGGCGGACTGGTCATCATGCTCTTTGCGTTGAAGGCCATGCAGGCAGCCGATGTGCTGAGGCAGACTGAAATCACCATCGTGCTCAGCGGTGACGAAGAGGCGCACGGAGAGCCGGCAAGCGTCGCACGCCGCGACATGATCGCGGCCGCGCATCACAGCGATGTGGCGCTGGAGTTCGAAGGTACGCCGCGCCTCGATGGCGTCTTCTATGGCAGCATCAGCCG
>DASXGD010000281.1:0-4620 GCA_036489245.1 Occallatibacter sp.
CTCTGGGAGGGTGACACGCTGGACAAGCGGCACGCGGTGCGGAGTTATCTGCGCGAGCGCGGCTATCGCGTGGCGCAGGTTTCTTTAGACTTCGAAGACTACGCATGGAACGACGCTTACGCTCGCTGCTTCGCGAAGCAGGACGCCGCTGCGATCGCATGGTTGAAACAGAGCTACCTCGAAACGGCCACGGAGTACATCCGCCTGGGTCGCGAAGAACAGCAGATCGCGTTGGGGCATGAGATTCCCAACGTGATGTTGCTGCACGCAACCGCCTTCACCACCCTGATGCTGCCCGAACTGGTGAACATGCTGCGCGCGCAAGGCTTCGAGTTTGCATCATTATCTGATGTAGAGAAAGATCCGGCCTACGCACTCGACCCGGACGCTGCGCTCAAATATGGCGGCACGCTGCCTGACCAGTTCATGGATTCGCGCCATTTGCAGTATCCGGCTTTCAAGGCGAAACCGTTCGACAGATTGAAAAGCGTGTGCCTATAGAAGGCATGGCGACGGAAGCCGGCTGAACAAACGTAACGACACCCACGGGAGACGGCATGAAATCAGATCGGATGGTGATTGGAGCAGTACTCTTCCTCGCGGCCGGGCTGGGTTTGCTGTTCGGATTCACCGACGGCACCACGAGCGTGAACGTCGGGTACCCGTTCTCCGCGACCAAACTCCACGTGGACATCACGACGACCGGCATTCCCACGCTCGTCGGGCTGCCGCTGGTAGCTGCTGGATCATTTCTGCTTTTAATCGCTCTAATCGCGGCGATCGTCTCGCAGTTCCGCCGGCCCGAACTGGACCATTCACCGGAATTACCGACAAAACGGCAGGGCCCGTTTGAAGAATAGCCCCGATGTGCTAATCGGCTTTCGGCGACGCCGAAAACCCGGAGAGTTCCAAAGCCCGTGCAATTTCGAGCGCCGTGCGAGCCGGCGAGCGCGTGCTGGTGTCAATTGCGACCCGAGGTTCCGGCATCGCAAAATCACTAAAGCTGCCGTTGGCGTGAAGCTGCTCGAACAACGCGACCGAACTGAGCTTCTTGTATTGCAGCCGGGACGGATCGGGGATGCGGCGTTTCAACTCTGCCACCGGGCAGGTGAGTTCAACAAAATCCACCGTTCCGCCCGACCCCGCGATTGTATTCACGGTTGTCGATATGAAAATGGGCCGCACCGTCGCCTCCGGCGCAAAAGTGAAAATCAGTCCGGGCGCTTCGTTTTCTGCGGCAAGGCGAAAGACCGACAGCCAAATCTCTTCGCGCAATTCGACAAACGGTTTGCTCCCGAATTCGAACATCGATAGCAGCAGATCCACCACAAGGTGATTGTGGAAGACATTGAATCCCGTGATGCGCGCCAGTTCCCGCGCCACGGTGAGTTTGCCCGTTGCCGGCATACCGTAAATGAAGATCAGCCTCATTCGGAATCCTCCGAAATACGCTCACGATCCCACGCACGCGATTGAAATCATTTCTTGATCTCCGCTGACGAGTTGCTCGCCGGGCCGGGCTTGAGGTACTTGTCCCACCACGCCAACCAGCGTTCGTAACGGTCGCGAATGAAGCTGGGGCGCGTGAACCCATGGAACTGTCCGGGATAGACAACCAGTTCCGTGGGAACCCCAAGCGATTTCAGCGCCTGGTACATCTGCTCGCCCCCGAGGATAGGCACATTCATGTCCGACGTGCCGCCCATGAACATCGTCGGGGTGTGAATGCGTTTGTCGGCCTCGAGGAATGGATAACTCAGCTTGAGATAGAGCTGGGCATTCTTCCAGGGAGGCCCGAGTTCGTTGTCGTATTGGAGGATGTACTGGTCTGTGCCATAGAACGAAAGCGGCGCGGCCACGCCGGCTCCGCTGATCGCGGCCTTGAAGCGCGGATCGCTGGCAATTGTGTAGTCGGTGAGAATGCCTCCATAGCTCCAGCCGGTAACCGCCAGGCGGTTGGGATCGGCGACGCCCATGGCGACGGCTTTATCGACTCCGGCCAGCAGATCGATAACTTCCTTATCGCCCCAGTCGGCGGCAATGGCTTTGGCATAATCCTGGCCCCGCCCGGAACTACCGCGGTAGTTGACGTTGAGTTCCGCGTACCCGTGTGCCGCAACGAACTGGCGCAGGAAGTCGAAGCTGTGGGCGTCCTGTCCGTTGGGACCGCCGTGGATGAACAAAATCATTGGAACGGACGAACCAGCCTTCCAATCGGCGGGCTTGGTGAGCAGGCCGTGGACGTCGGCTCCATCCTTGCTCTGGAACTCGATGTCTTCGGCAGGCACAAGGTTCAACTCCGCCATCAGACCATCGTTGTGGGTGGTGAGCTTGCGCAGCGCCCCATTTTCGAGCGCGTAGATCTCGCCGACCGCAGTGTCGTTGGTATAGAGCACGGCGGTGTGCCCCGCGACCGCATCCCATGAAGCGACAGCGCCTGGCGGGATCAAAAGCCGGCGCATGCCGTTTCCGGCCAGTTCCATTTCGGCCGGATACTCGTTGCGATCGTCGCTGACGAGATACGAGAGATGGCCGTCCGGTGAGTAAGACGGCTGGCTGACCGAGCGGTCCGCGGTCGCGGCGGGATAGCTCACCTTTCCGTCCAGCGTGACCACGGCCGGCTTGGCCTGCGAGTATTCGAGCAGCTTCAGTTCCGCGCCCTGCGTGAACGCGAGGGATTTCGAATCCGGAGACCACGCGAGGTGCCCGCCATCAGGCCCGTTCCAGCTGGTGAGCTTGCGCGGGGCGGAGCCGGGCTTGGCGGCCACAACGAACACATCGGTGTTGTCGGAGCGGTCAGGATCGGTGTCCTGGTTGCTGACAAAGCCGATCCAGGCGCCGTCCGGCGACCACGCGGCGTTTTCCTCGTTCACGTTCTTGGCGGTCGTGAGTTTCTCCACCTTCTTAGTGCCCAGGTCGTAGAGGTACAACGCGTCCCACGCGTCGTTGCGCAGATAGCCCTGGATGTCCTGCTTGAAATGGTAGCGATCGATCACGATCGGCTTGGGCGGGGCGGGAGGCTTGCCTTCTTCAGGGTCCGGCTCGGACTTGGGATGCAGGGTGAGGAGCAGCTTTTGGGAATCGGGCGACCAGAGATAGCCTTCGATCTCCTGGTCGGTGATGCCCGTAAGCTGCTGCGGCTCGCCGCCGCGCCGGTCCATGACCCAGACCTGCGAGCCCTTGGCCGGCCCGGGACGCGAAGATAGAAAGCTGATGTACTTGCCGTCGGGGCTGAATTTCGGAGCCGACGCCCCCTCCTTGCCATAGGTGAGTTGAAGATGAAGTGAGCCGTCCCAATTCACCATCCAGAGATGGGTCTGATTCTTGTCTTCTTTGGTATCGATCTGGGTGGCGGTGTAGGCGACCCACTGGCCATCGGGTGAAACCACCGGGGGGCCGACGCGCACGATGCGAGCCAGGTCATCGAGAGTGATTGCCCGCTTTTTGGGTGCGTCCGCAGCAGGAGCGAACCCCAGGGCGGAGCACAGAAGGAGGACACAAAGAAGAGACTTGAGCGTTTCACGCGGCATGGGCCGAGATTACCATTTGCGGGCTCGGCGGGCGGCAGATTTTGGGACTCCGCCTCATCGCAGATGGGTGCGCACCTCGGGTCGAATGAGATAGAGGAAGATCACGAGATTCAGCAAACCCTGGACCAGCGATGCGAGATCGCGCCCGTTTGAGAATCTCCACAAAAAAAGACCAAAGAGGAAAACGACAGCGGCCAGGGTAAGTGTCCATGCCCAGCGAAAGAGCAGCAGTAAGCCCAGCCCGGCGGCGATAAACAGCGCGGCGAGAATCAGGTAGATAGGCCGGATATGTCCTCCGGCTACTCCGAGGATGTCGACCCCGGAAAGCACCACCATATAGAGGGCAATGAAAGCCAGGCCCGGGAGTGGAAGCAGTGCGCGCCGAACCGGTGCGGCTGGGGGATCAGAGGCATCGGGTTTCACTTCGGGCGCCAATTGCCGTCCGTGATCCTGCTCACTCTCGCTGCTCATAACGTGTGCAGATAAGCCAGCAGATCGTTGAGCTGATCGTCGCTCATCGGCGTGGCGGGCATCATGTTGCGTCCGCGGATGATCACGGCGGTGAGGCGCTCATCGGTGGGCGGCGCGCCCGACGGCATGGCCTTGATCTTGGTTATGGCCTGCAGGCCGGGCCCATGCAGCGAATGCGTGTTGGTAGGGTAATGGCACTTCGAACAGGCGTCGTGGAACACCTGCGCGCCGCGCGCCTCCTGCTGGGTCCACTCCGACTCGGGCTTGGAGGGCGGCAGCGAACGGCAGCCGGCAAAGGCCAGAGCAAGGCCAACCGAAGCGGCAGCGACGGACAGAAAAGCTCGAAACGTACGGATGCGCATCTCCTCTGATGATACAAGGGCCGGTCCACGTTTTCGATAGCTTCCCTGCCGGCATGTATCTCGTCATCAGTCTGCCGCAATGGCTTCGCAGATCTGGTCGATAGCCTGGATCTCGCCCCTGCTGCCCGGGCGATGGCCGTTGACCATGATCGAGAACGCCACGGTCTTGCCGCTTGCGGTGGTCATGTAACCGGAGAGCGCATCGCTTTCGTTGTGTGTCCCGGTCTTGGCCCACATGCGGCCTTTGAGGGGAGAAT
>DASXGD010000358.1:0-3536 GCA_036489245.1 Occallatibacter sp.
CGGTTGCCACTTTCTTCGGCGCCGGCCTGGGTAAGCCGGGTCCGGGTACATGGGGATCGGTGGCCGCGGTTCTATTGTGGGCTGCCTTTGCCTGGATCCTCCGTCCTCCGCCCGCAACGCTCTTTTTCGTTCTTCTCGGCGGCATTGTGATTTCGATCGCAGCCGGCGTTCCCGCCGCCACCATCGCCGCTCGCGAGAATGGCCGGCACGACCCGGGCTTCGTAGTCATCGACGAAGTGGCAGGCCAGTGGATCGCACTTCTGGGCAGCCCGGCTGACTGGCGCCATGCGCTGATTGCCCTGATTCTCTTCCGGCTCTTCGACATCACCAAGCCTTTTCCCGCCCGCCAGTTGGAGCGCCTTCCCGCCGGCTGGGGCATCGTCTTCGACGACGTTGCCGCCGGGTTGTATGCTTGGGGAGTCGCAGCCCTGTTGCGGCTTTGGATCTAGTACGCTATGCCCCGCTCGCGCACCCAACCCGCTGAAGCCTTTCCCGAACCCCGCATCGACGACGTGATGCCGGCCGCCGCCCTGCCGCTGGGCGAGGTTGAGTTGACGGGCAGCCATCTCGGCCCTAACGCCTACGGCCCTCCGGCAGTTCTGGTCGATGGCTCCGCAGCTCACGTGGTGATGAGCCGTCCCGGGCGCCTGGTCTTCCGCGTGCCCGAACTGGCTTCCACCGGCCTCATCGAAGTACGGACGCCACACGGCGCCAGCAATTCGGCGCCGTTGCGCGTAGCCCGCGAACTTACGGCCGGCCTTCACCCTGTCACCAGCCCCGCGGTGAGCCGTTCCGGCATGATTTACGCCACCATCTCCGGCCAGCGTGGAAAGGCGACGCCGGTTTCGGTGGTCCGCGTCAGCCCCGACGGGCGCGGCACACCATTCGTCACCGGGATCCTCAACGCCACCGGGCTCACGTTTAACGGCGAGGACGACCTGTTCGTCACGTCGCGCGCCGAGGGCACGGTTTACCGTGTTGATGCGGCGGGCGAATTCACGGTCTACGCCGAAGGCATGGGGGTCGCAACCGGCGCTGTCTTCGATCGCCAGGGCAATCTTTTTGTGGGCGATCGCAGCGGAACCATTTTCAAAATCAACACAGAGCGCAAAATCTTCGTCCATGCGACGCTGGAGCCGAGTGTGTCGGCCTATCACCTGGCGGTGAACCGCGCGGGGGTGCTCTTTGTCACCGGTCCGACATTGTCATCCAACGATGTCATCTGGTCCATCGATCCCAACGGAGACACCCGGGCGTGGCATCGCGGCCTGGGACGTCCCCAGGGGCTTGCACTGGGCCGGGACGGCAGCATTTACGTGGCCGCCTGCCTTCACGGGCGCCGCGGCATCGTCCGCGTCACGGCGCAAGGCGAAGCCAGCCTCGTGCTGGCGGGCAGCAATCTTGTCGGCATCGCCTTCTCGCCTCTCGGTACGGCCGTCCTGGCCACCAACGAAGCCGTTTATGATGTGGACTTGGGTGTTGAGGGACTGAACATTTTCTAGCTTCTAGCCGCTAGCTTCTAGCTTCTAGCTGGTTCCGTGGCTGATTGCGACACCTGCCACCCGGAAAATAAGAAGCCCTGCGTTGTTGAGACCGAGGCTGGAAACTGGAAGCCAGGAGCTGGAAGCTGTCTTTATGAAATCTGAAATCATCGCCATCGGCTCGGAGATGCTCACCCCTTACCGGCAGGACACCAACTCTCTGCACCTCACGGAGAAGCTGAACGAGATAGGTGTCGTGGTTGCCTTCAAGACCATCGTGGGCGACCGCCGCAAGGATATTGTGAATGCCATTCGAAACGCGTTGGGGCGCACCGATATCCTCGTCCTGATGGGGGGACTGGGCCCTACCGAGGATGACCTCACGCGCGAAGCTGCGGCCGAAGCGCTCTCGCTCCCCTTGCAGCGCGACAATACCCAGGTGGCAGCTCTCCATGCGCGGGCCGCGACGTGGCGCATCGCCATGCCCTCGAACAACCTGAAGCAGGCCGATATCATCAAGGGAGCCACCATTCTTCCCAATCCCAACGGCAGCGCTCCCGGGCAGTGGATCGACACCCTCTACGACGGCTATCGCAAGCTGATTATGCTCATCCCCGGTCCTCCCGCCGAGTGCAAGCCGCTGTTTGACGCCGAATGCCTCCCGCGCCTGCGCGAAATCCTTCCCCCACGTTTCATTTCCAAGCGTGTGTTGAAGGCCGCGATGATCCCGGAGTCGCAGGCCGACAAGCTGCTTGCGCCGATTTACACCCAGTACACCGACGTGGAAACCACCATCCTGGCCCATGCCGGCGACATCCAGCTCACGCTGATCTGTTCCAAGTCGACCCAGGAAGCGGCCCAGGCGCGCGTCGACGAACTGGCCAACCGCATGGAAGAGGCGCTCGACGACTGGCTGTACTCCTCGCAGGGCGATTCGCTCGAACAAATTGTTCTCTACTACCTGGGCCTGCGCCAGGCCACGCTCGCGGTCGCGGAGAGCTGCACCGGCGGCCTCATCTCCGAACGCATCACATCCGTCCCCGGAAGTTCGCGCTCGTTCCTGGGCGGGGCCATCGTTTACTCCAATCAGCTGAAGATCTCTTTTGCCAATGTCGCCCCGGATCTGATCACGCAGCACGGCGCTGTGTCGGAAGAAGTAGCCAAGGCGCTCGCCGCGGGAATTCGCCAACGCACCGGCGCGACCCTCGGCCTTGGCATCACGGGCGTCGCCGGCCCCACCGGCGGCACCGAAGCCAAACCCGTCGGACGCGTGTATATCGCCGTCAGCGATGCACAGAAAACCGATGTCCTCGAACACACCTTCCGCGGCTCGCGTACGCGCATCCGCGAGTGGTCCGCAACCCAGGCCCTCGATCTGATCCGCCGCAGGCTTATGTAGGGCGAGAGGAAAACTTCTCACCGGAGCGCCGCGCTCACCAACGCCAGTGCCAGCGCTGCCGGCATGGCGATCACGCCGACTTTCAGGAAGCTCCCGAAGCTCACGTGAAGACCCTCGCGCCGTATCGCGATAAGCCAAAGAATCGTGGCCAGCGAACCCGTCACGGAGAGGTTTGGCCCTAAGTCGACCCCAATCAGCACTGCATTCTCGATGACGCCTTGCACATGCAGAGAATTGAGCGTGCTGCCTGCGATCAACCCCAGGGGAAGATTGTTAACGAGGTTGTTTCCCACGCCGACCACCGCTCCGGTCAACAACGCGCCAAGCGCTGAGGGTAGCTTCTCGGCCCAGGCCAACGCGGCCATCGTGTAGCGCAACGCGCCGATGGAAACGACGGCCTCCATCAGGACAAACAGGCCGGCCACCAGCGGCAAAACGCTCCAGCTGATGTCGCGAACGATACGCATCGGATTAGTTTGTGTCTTTACCAGGACAACCGCGGCGACAACCAGGGCCGACAAGCAAGTGGGCAACCCTAGATTCTTGTTCAAAGCGGAAGCCGCCAGCAGAACGGTGGCCACGATCCAGATACCAATGAACACGAGCTTGCCGGCAGGATTGAGCCGTCCGATGCCGTCGCCGTCGGCCACTCCGCC
>DASXGD010000375.1:0-5171 GCA_036489245.1 Occallatibacter sp.
ACTCGCGACGTACGACGCCATCATCTTCGGCACGCCCACGCGCTTCGGCAACATGTGCGCGCAGATGCGCAACTTCCTGGACCAGACCGGGGGTCTCTGGATGAAGGGCGCGCTAGTCGGCAAGGTCGGCAGCGTGTTCGCGAGCACGGGCACCCAGCATGGCGGCCAGGAAACGACCATCACCTCGTTCCACAGCACACTACTTCACCAGGGCATGATCATCGTGGGCCTCCCCTACGCCTTTCCTGGGCTGGCCAACATGAACGAGATCACTGGCGGGACGCCCTATGGCGCTACCACGCTGGCCAACGCCGACGGCTCGCGCCAGCCTAACGCCAACGAGCTTGATGGCGCGCGCTACCAGGGCAAGCATGTCGCGCAAATCACGGCGAAGCTAACCCACAATCAATAAAACGCCGGGGGATTCGAAGAATCCCTTTTGGTGTGCGGTGCTGATCATGGCCGCTGTGGATCCACACCACGCGAGCACCGCCCCTCGTGTGCGGAAGATGAGTCCAGCATAGGGCCCATCTCGTCGTTTGCCGCAGGGCAATGCATCCGGTCGCAATCGGAGGTACAGCGGACATACCACGAAGCCCTGCGGCGAGGCGGTCCGACGCGAATGACTCTGAAGAGACATCCATAGTCCAAGATTTTGCAGCGCGAAGTGATCTTGCGTGCATGGAGGTCAATGCCGCGACGCGATTTTCTCCACGGGCCCGGCTATAGAGGCATTACTCCCGCGAACCACAGCCAGAGTGCGGCGGACAGCATCGAGAGAACGGCGACCGGCACGCCGGTTTTGGCATGGTCATAGAACGTCAGCCGTACGTCGGCGACGGATGCACGCTCGACGACTATCAGGTTAGCCAAGCTGCCGACCAGAACCAAATTGCCGGCAAGGGTCGATAGCACAGCGAGTCCAATGAGTACTCCAGACGGGATGCCCGGCCATATGGTCAGCAGCATCACGACTGCGGGTACATTGCCGATGGTATTGCTCGACAATAGTGTCAGCGGGGCAAGCAGCAAGATCCGATCCGGTAACCAGCCGTGCGACGCAAGCGAACGCAGCGCTGCCTCGGCGATTCCAGTCCGGGCAAATGCATCGTTCACGACAAATAGTGACGCAAAAAGAATGAGCAGTGGCAGATCGATCTCATCCAGCAGCTGTCGAGTGGGAATCGTGCGGCTGACGATCAGGAAAGCGGCAACAAGGAGCGCCGAGATCTCCCGTGGGAGCGAAGTTGTGAAAAGAAGAAGAAGTGCAAACAGGGCGACGCCACAGATGCTAGTCTGGCGACGATCGAAACTCGGTTCATTCGCGGACGAGAAAGCCGCCGCGTTGGTTAGCGTCGATCGCCACACGACCGCGATACATGCCAAAGTGATCGCCAGGCCGATCACCGCTGGCACAATCGCGAGCGCGAGATAGTGCCAGAAGTTGAGTCTGCCGACCTGGCCGATCAAGATGTTCTGCGGGTTGCCGATCAGAGTTGCTACCGAGCCGGCGTTGCTGGCCGCGGCGAGTCCAAACAGGAATGGTCGAGGATCAAGGTTTCTTGCGGCAAGCCCGGCACACAGCAGCGGCGTCATGGCAAACACAACAATGTCGTTGATAAGCAGGGCTGAGAACAAGCCGCCGCTGGCGATAGTCAGCATAAGCAGGCGCAGTGGCCTGACCGCTTGGCGTGCAATCCAGGCAGCGGCGGCGTCATAGAATCCCGCCGCTCCAAAACGAGCAGACAAAATCATCAGCCCACCCATCAGCAATAATGTGGGAAAATGGATCGCATCGGCAATTTGATCATTGGGGATTGCCCCGATCGCAACGAGCACCACCGCGGCGACCATGGCAATCCCGGATCGGTCTACTCCCAGCCCAGGAATACGCCCGAGCGCCATCGCAACATAGGTAAGCGCGAAAACCACGGCGACGAAAAATGCTATCGCCTCTCCTTGCAGCGCGGGCATTTTGGCGATCACAATCTCAGGGCTGGTCAAATGGGGCTTGGCCTGCATTACTCAGCTACTGTGCATGCGGTCAAGCGGGCGCATCGCCGAGGACTATTGGCGGTCTACAGCGAGCGAGTTCCGCCTCGACGTGTCACGGACGCTGCTGTGCCCGCGCCGACGAGGTGATCGAGTGACGGCGGATCTGTGGCGCTGGAGGTCTCCTTTGCCCTTTGGGCTGTATCAGACCCGTGAATAAGCGCATCCCGTTGAACCTTCATTTCCTCGGTCAAGGCGATGCGAAGGACCCTCGTTTCGTGTTCGATTTTTCGGCGCTCGGCTTTTCTGGCAAGCCAGGCATTGATTGCCAATGTCGCCATGACGCCGGTGAAGCCGAGGATTCCCACAATTAGCGTTTGATACTGTTGGACGAAGGTCGCCATGTCCGTGTGGGGTTCCCTTTCCGGCGCTACCCGCGGCGACGCCCCCCGATTCTTGGCAGCCACCGCATCGCTGACCTTGCCCGTGCCGATGCCGGTTTCACCATCAATTCCGTGATCGACCCTGTCAAGCCAATCGGTCGGTGGCGGTGCTCTCGAAGATGATGAACTTGGCCGAGGCCTGGGGCTTGCGCTTGGATGGAAGCAACCCGGTCCGGCACGTCGCGAAGCGCTGCTTTGCGCTGGCGGGCGATGAGACGTCCGCGGCTCCGTGGAAGCGCGTTGCATCGAGGTGCTGCTCCGATTTCTCGGACAAAACGCACGCACGGGCACGACAAACCCGACCGGGGCCGGCCCATGGGAACTAGGCGTTCACCCCCACCATGGAAAGAACCTTCGATCGCACTGGCCATCTCAGCCACATGACCATCGCCACCATTGCCATCCCGATAGAGGAGGGGATCACCTTTATTCGATTTGGCCAGCCGGCCTTCGGGCATCACCGGCATATGCTGAATGCCGGGTGGACCAGTAGCCCCTCAATGTCGACCCCGCGACAGCCCGATTGCAAGGCAGGATCAGTCAATGGAGGCGTGATCGTGCATCCTTATTGATCGCGCACCAACGATGACGACCAACGCGATCAAGGCGGTAGCAGCCCCGGTGCTATAGATCGAAGCGCACCTGCAACACTGCCAGCGCGTCTGCTACAATTTGTTCAGGAGCCTGCCCGAGATGTCGGTAAAAGTCAGGATGATTGTGCGCAGCTATACCGCGCTTGAACGTCCTAGTGGCGATTGATCGGTCAAAGAAGCGTGCGGCGATGCGCAATGCGCCAATCTGGTCCCCGGCAGCCCAAGCCGCACGGATTTTGTGCACTTTGCAAGTCACTTCAGCCGCCCGCTCTGCGAACACAAGATCGCATCTAGCCGAGCTTCTGCCGAAGCTCCAGTGCATCATCCACGGGCTACTAGGCGCGAGCTTACTGGGGGGCACGCTGCGGGGCCGCTGCCTGTTGAATTAATCAAAAATGGTCCTCCCCTCTGTGGCTATGGCGAGGGAGGAGCGCGTTCGTTCCTGACCGCGAATTCCAAATGTTGGATACGCGCGCGATACTGCGTTTTGCCTTTCATGACCAGCAAAAGTGCAGCTGGACTGCGAGTGCCCTGCAAGGACTGCACGCACCGGGTGATCGCAAGGAGCGCAACGTCCAAATCAAGGCTGACGATCATTCCCGCGGTGCGCCGACTGTGACGATGATGACGGTAAATTACAGGTGTGAGTTAGCCTGATTGAGGCATCCTGGCCTATTTAGAGATAAATGGTCTTCCCCCCTCTGCGGCGTTAGGGTGGAGCGCGTTCGTTCCCGACCACGATTTTAAAATGCTGTCGGGGGCTGCTGCTGCGGGGCTCGTATGTCGTGGAGAAGTATGAGCCGAAGCCAGGCGATCAAAGAGAGTTAGAAGAGGACCCGGACTAGCCTACGAGGCTTCGTAGCTTCGCTGAATTAATGGCTTCGCGCGCTCCAAGTCATCAGGTTTTGAGAGGGAGATTTCTAGATTCCCGGTGCCATAGTGCCCGACATCTGAAACATCGCGAGTGAAGCCTGGCTCCAAAGTCACCGCGGAGGGATCGACCTTGACGTAAATCAGGATCCTCGCCGCGGTTGGACGAAACTCGATGCACGCAGGTTAGCGAGACGAAGGACTCTGGACAGCTGCGCACGCCGTCAGATGCAGAGCACGCCCTGCGCGCAGCAAGAGATTAGGCCAGTAGGTAAGCCAGAACCGGGACCGGACCGTTGATTCGGACCGGCCGGAGCCCGCCCGGTTGCTGCGAATATTAGAGGTCTTTTTCGGCCAGCTCGCGAAACTCGTCGGGAACTGAACAGGAAAGTTCTAAGACGACTGACCCGTACCCGACCGCCTCCCATCCAAAACGATCGCGGATCTTGTCAACAGCGCAATCGGCCATCCAACGCGCCATGCCTCTTTTGGTGCCGGGCCGGCGCTTCTCATCATCGAGCCCAAGCGGGAGTTCCAGCTGCATGACGGAGTGCGTCTCGAGGTGCGACACGGAGATCGCCAGCAGCGAGATGCTCTTCTCATCAGAGTGATCCGCAAGCACCTTGCTTACCAACTCTTCGGCGATTTCGGCAAGAATCGCGGTCGCAGAGACTGGCGCATCGAGGGTTACTGAACGCGTGACTGAACGAAGGTCGGCGAAGCGCACGCGAACCGTCACAGTTCGACCGGGCCGGGATTTGGCCCGGAGCCGGCTGGCAACCCTGTCTGCAAGATGACGCAGTGTGGGTACGACAACCCGCTCTTCAGCGGGCTTCCTGCCAAGGGCTGACTGTGCTCCGGCCGATTGTGCTCGCCGAAACGTCTTGATTTCGCGCGGATCACGATTCCACGCCAGTGACATCAGCTTCTCTGAAGCAGCAGAACCAAACAATCCTTCGAGTGACCGTCCCGGTGTCTTCGCCAGCTGCCCGATGGTGAGCACTCCGATCTCGGCTAGCCGCGCTTTGCTAACCGGGCCCACGCCCCACATCAGCTCGACGGGGAGGTCGTGAAGAAAGTCCAACTCCTTATGGGGATCGACAATCACGAGCCCATCGGGCTTGGCCACTTGCGAGGCAATTTTTGCCAGGTGCTTGGTGCGCGCAACGCCGATTGAGATTGGAAGGCCGAGCTCTGCCCGTACACGGCGCCGGATCAGGCCTGCAATTTCGGCCGGTGGCCCGAAGAGATGGGTGCAACCCGCGACGTCGGC
>DASXGD010000384.1:0-12139 GCA_036489245.1 Occallatibacter sp.
GCGGAAAAATGAGCCGCCTGAACCGGGGCCGGGTTGACCATAGGATCCCGGGCCACCTGCCGCCATGCATCGCGGACATTGCGCACACAATCGATGGCGTGCTGGAACTTGGCCTTTGACACGGATTGGGAGGCCTGCAGGATCTGCGCAAAAATGGAGGCATAGAATTCGCTCAACGCCTGCGCCGGCCGGCCGCCTACATCCATGCGCAACCGCGCCTGCAGGTGGATGATGATATCCAGCGCCCGCTTGACCGCCATCCTCCGCCCCGCCTGGTCGCCGCGCTCCACCGATTCCGCCGCCGCGTACAGAAAACGAATGATCCCATCGTAGAGGGCTACCACCAGGTCGACAGCGGAGGCTCCATCCAGCACATGTTCCTGATAACTGTTCATCGAGTTCGGCTCCTTCGCCGATGTCGGTTATGACTTCTTGTTGTAGCCGGTGATCGCCGAGTAAAGCATATCCACGCTGGACAACTGCGACGGCAGCGCCTGGAGAATCTCGTTGGCCTTGTTCAACTCCGCGGTCAGGTTTTTCTGCTGCGCCGAAATCAGGGTCTCTTCTCTGGCTATGTCGGCGTTCAAATTCGATTCCATGGTGCTGTTCGCCTTCTGCGCGAGCTTCAGAATTCCCGTCGAGGAACTCGTCCCGGCATGGTTCAGCACGTTGGCAACCGTCGTGCCCCAGCTGTTGGCATTTTGAAAGAAACCCACGACGCTGCTGAAGTCGGAATTCAGTGTTGCATCGAGACTGCTCGCGTCAAGGCTGATCGTGCCGTCGTTGTTCATGCTGATGCCAAGACCGGTGAGTCCCGGAATATCTGAACTCTGGGTGTAATTGAGGGCCGTGTTGGCGTTGGCGGTATCGATAATGTTGGAGGTGACGGTCAAGGCGCCGGCTGACCCGGCGGTCCCCGACAGCAGGGTGAGGGTCGACAGGCCGTTCTGGGTCACTACGCTCGCGGTCGCGCCGATGTTGGCCGCGTTGATGGCGTTCGCCAGCCCGGGCAGCGTCTGATCCGATAGCGTGGACATATCAATCTGGTGAGCCGTTTGGCTTCCGACCTGGATCGAGATCGTCCCCGAGAGTGTATCGCTCGCGTTCTTGATCGCGTCCAGATACCCGCTGGGGTTTGGCTTGTTGATGCTGCTCAGCAATTGTTGCTGCAGCAGCGACAATGTCGGCGAACCAAACAGCGGCTCGGCTTTGCCCGACGAATCATTCCCGGTCTGCGCGTTGATCGCGTTGATAAGGGAGTTGTAGTCCGTGACCATGGTGTTGACGGCACTCTCCACTCCGGAATTGTCGTTCGCGATGATGACCTGGATCGGCACCGGATCTCCATTGGAGTCCTTCGAGGTCGGGGAAAGAATTTGAAACGTAACGCCTGGAATCAGATTGGTCGCCGTATTCGAAGCGCTGGTCAGATCGACACCATCGATGTTCAGGGACGCGTCTATGCCGGTGACGGTGGACTTGTAACTCAACGGCGCATTTCCGCTGCTCGTGTCGGCGACCGAGTTGGAAGTGACCGTGATATTGCCCGCGCCGCCCGAGGTAGCGGAAACCAGGCTCAGGCGCGAACCGGTGGAATCGGTGAGAATGCCGGCCGAAATGCCCGCGCCGGAACTGTTGATGGCCGAAGCCAGGCTGGCAAGCGTGCCTCCGCCCGAAGGCAGGGTGATGGTGTGGGTGGTTCCATTGCCCACCTGCAAGGTGATGGCGCCGGTAAGTTTGTCCGAGGCGCTCGAGACTTCCGCCAGATAGCCGCTGGAAGTTTTGGCCAGGCTGTTGACGATCACGGTGTGGGACCCCGCCGTGGCGGCGGATGTAGCGGCCGTGAGCTCGACCACGTTGGTATCGGAACTGGATCCGGTCTTCTGTGCCAGCACGCCGGTAAAATCGGTCAGCGCGCTCACGTCGTTGGATAGACTCGACAGCAGCGTACCCAGGTTGGAAATCACCGTATCCTGGCTCTGCAGCGTGGACAACTGCGTCTTCCAGGGAGTCTCCACGTTCTCGAGATTGGCGACGATTGACGACACCGTCGCGGTCACGTCGAATCCCGTGCCGCTGGTCGGCGACCCAAAACTCAGTCCTACAGTACCCATGGACCCCTCCGCGGTTGACTCAGGCAGCGCGGCTGCCAAGTCCAGTTGGAAGAAGATTGGGAAATACTCATCTCCCAGAAGAAGCAATGTGCGCTACACGCGAAGGGCGTCCGGATCGGACGCCCTTTCGCTGGTAAGGTGGTGAGTTGCGGCCGGTTACTGCAGCAGCTTGGTCACTTCCTGCTGGATGCTGTTGGCCTGCGCCAGGGCGGAGATACCGGTTTGGCTCAGGATTTCGTACTTCGACATATTTGACGATGCTTGTGCATAGTCTGTGGCCTGCACCGCGTTTTGTGCGGCCGTAATGTTCTGCTGTTGGGTGGAAAGCACCTGCCCCATCGAGCTGAGCGTGTTGATCTGCGCACCGATGTACCCATCCTGGGCAGCAACATCCGCGATGGCTGTGTTCAGAGTGGTCAACGTCGTCTGTGCGCCGCCCTGGGTGGTCAAGTCCGCGGCGGTGAGGTCTGCGCTCGGAGTCGCACCGACCGTGTATCCGATCGTATTTCCTGCCAGGGCAACGGTGCCGTTGGCATCACCGACACTTGCGGATGTCAGTGGGGCAAAGTTCAAAGCGTCGATCGACGAGCCGTTGGCCGAAGAATCTCCGACATAAATGTTTACCGTCGCGGCTGCGCCCTGTCCGAAGACCTGGTTCTGGTTGTAGGTGGTTGAGGTTCCGATGTTATTGATTTCGGCCAGGATCGATTGGAATTCCTGGTTCGCCGCGGTGAGCTGGGAACCATTGAGGGTGCCGTTCGAGGCTTCGGTCGCCAGCGTCACGCCACGGTTGAGCAGGTTCGTCACTTGCGAGAGAGCGCCATCGGCCACTTGCAGCAATCCCACGCCTTCCGTGGCGTTGGTCTGCGACTGAGACAGGGCGGCTGCATTGGCCGCGAGGCCGTTGACCAGCGAGAGGCCGGCCGCATCGTCTGCGCCCGAATTGATCCTGGAGCCGGAGGACAACTGTTGCAGCGTCTTGGTGAGGCTGTTCTGTGTGTTGTTCAGGTTGTTGGCCGCGTACATCGCGGAGAGATTATTCAAGACACCCAGGGACATGGGTTACTCCTTGTGGGATGCGTTGATTTACGTCCCTCCTCCCGTGGCTCGCTCCCATTGTTGTTGTTGCCCTGGGCTGCTGCTGCCGGGGTGGTACGTCGCATCTGGCCCCTTCTTCGGCCCCCCCTTGGAGGACTTTATCGCATCCCGCCGACTGTCCTGCCGGGGACACTCTTGGGCCATTACCTTAATCTTTCAACCTTTCTTTTCCTCACGCCGATAACTCCCTCGAGGAAGCAACCGAAATGATCGAACTGACCAGGCTCAATGGAAATCCCATGGTGTTGAACAGCGATCTGATCAAGACCGCCGAGGCTTCGCCGGACACCATGCTGACGCTGATCAACGGGGAAAAACTGATTGTGCGCGAAGGTTGCGCCGAAGTGATGGAACGCGTGCTCGCCTACCGGGCGCGCCTGCTGACTGCGGTGTCCCGGCAGCTGCCGTCCCTGCGTGATCTGGACAAGATGACCTCTCTCAACAGTCTCAATACGGACGGCGAGAGCGATCTCCCGCTTAAGCCGGAAACTAACAAGCCGGAAATCGTCCGCTGAGGCTTCCGGCCGGGAACGCGCGAACGATGTCTGGAGGAGTGTTCCATGGATAAAGCGAGTATTGGCGGAGTTTTGCTGGCCGTTGCAGGAATCGTAGCCGGACTGCTGATTGAAGGAGGCAACCTGGGCCAGATCCTGCAGCCGACCGCCGCCCTGATTGTTTTCGGCGGAACCATGGGAGCGGTCTTGCTGCAGTTCCCGCTCACCACCGTTGTCGCCGCATTCCGGCGCATGGGCCATGTCTTCGCCGCGCCTCGCAAGCACAACGATCAGCTCATCCGCCTCCTGGTCGCATTTGCCAACAAGGCCCGCCGCAATGGCGTGGTCTCGCTCGACAGCGATCTGCAGGCCATCCAGGACCCGTTCCTGAAACAGACGGTGATGCTCGCCGTAGACGGCACCGAGCCCTCCGACCTGCGCAAGATCATGCAGGTCAGTCTCGATTCCACGACGGAAAGTGAAGAGCGGCTTCCTGCCGTTTTCGAGTCGGCGGGCGGCTTTTCGCCTACGATCGGCATTCTCGGCGCAGTGCTCGGACTCATCCAGGTGATGCAGCACCTCGACAACATACAGGAGGTGGGCCGCGGAATCGCTGTGGCTTTCGTGGCCACCATCTACGGTGTGGGCATCGCCAATCTTTTCTTTCTGCCTTTGGCGGGCAAGATGCGCCTGCGCGTGCGCGAAGATTACCTGAGCCGGGAAATGATGCTTGAGGGTGTCATCTCAATCCTCGAGGGAATGAACCCGCGCATGCTGGAAGTCAAACTTTCCGGCTTTCTCGAGCATTCTCAACGCAAGGCGGCGGAGCGCGCCGCATGAGGGTCCGTGTGCTCAGAAGCCGTGTGACTCATGACCGCTGGCTGGTTTCGTACGCCGACTTCATTACCCTGCTGTTCGCTTTCTTTGTGGTTCTGTTCGCCTCGGCCAAGGCCGATCAAAAGAAGCAGGTGGAAGTGTCCCAGGCCATCGATGCGGCGTTTAAATCCCTGGGCATTTTTCCGGATGCGTCGCGCCGGCCTGCCAAATCGCCAAACGCGGCCACCGGAACTGAGGCGGCCGCCATTCCCATGAACATCGTGATGGGCGAGGACGTGCTGTCTCCCGCCCGCGTTCGGGACGACCTCGAAAGCCTCCGCCGCGACCTTCAGCAACGTCTCTCGAACCAGGTAGCCCAGCACACAGTTTCGATTCAGATGGGTCGCGACGGGCTGGTGATCAGCCTGCGTGAAGCAGGATTTTTCGACTCCGGCTCCGCTGTTCCGCGGCCTGAGACGCTGGGAACGCTGCACGAGATCGCTGCTTCCCTGGGCCGCACTCCCTACGACCTGCGCGTCGAGGGCCACACCGACAATATTCCCATTCACACCGCGAATTTCGATTCCAACTGGGAGCTTTCCTCAGCCCGCGCCACCCGCATTGCCCGCCTCTTTCTCGACTTTCACGCCATCCCGCCCGATCGGCTATCGGCTGCGGGCTATGCCGAATTTCATCCCGTTGCCAGCAACACCACGGCCGAGGGGCGCGCCACCAATCGCCGCGTCGACCTGGTGGTTCTGCCTCGAACCAAAATCAATTTTTCCGTTCCCGGATTTCCCCGCACCGATGGCCAGTGGCGGAAAATCACGGATGAGTAAGCGGAGCTAGCGGTGCTAGCGGAGTTAGCGGCGCTGGCTCATTGCGCCGATGATAGGCCGACCACGCCGCTTACTAGCACCGCTAGCACGCGCGAAGCGCAGCTAACTCCGCTAGCTCCGCTCCTCCACCCCCAGCACCTTCACAATCACCCGCTTGCGCCGCTGCCCGTCAAACTCGGCATAAAACACCCGCTGCCATGTGCCCAGGTCGAGCCGGCCCCCGGTCACCGGCAAGGTTGTCTCGTGGTGCAGCAGCAGCGACTTCAAATGCGCGTCGCCGTTGTCTTCGCCGGTCTTGTGATGCTTGTAGTCGGGCCGCGCCGGCGCCAGTTCCTCCAGCCACTTGCCGATGTCCTCGATCAATCCGCTCTCAAGGTCATTCACGTAAACCGCTGCCGTGATATGCATGGGCGAAACGAAACACAGCCCGTCCTGCACCCCGCTGCGCCGGACAATCTGCTCCACCTGCTCCGTAATGTGAATCATCTCCCGACGCTTCTTGGTTTCAAAAATCAGATACTCCGTATGGCTCTTCACCAACGCCTCCATGACCTTAATCCGTCCGCAAACCGTTGCTCTGAACCGGTTCCCCAACCCTTATCCTAATAACAACCGTGTCCGCGCCCGACACTCCCACCGCCGAATCGCTCTCGCAGCAGGGTATCGACCTGCTTGCGGCGGGGCAGCCTGCCCGGGCCGTCGAGATGTTTCGCGCCGCCATCGCCGCCGACCCCGCGTACCATGAGGCGCATCACGGCCTGATCCGCGCACTGCGGGATGCGGGGCGCCCTGAGCAAGCGATCGCCGCGGCACTCGCTTTGACTGCACTCACGCCCGCCGATCCGCTGGCACATACGGCCTTGTCCATCTCACTGCAGCATGCCGGCCATATCGCCGAGGCGGAAACGGCGGCCGCGCGGGCGCGGATCCTGGAATGGAAAATTCAGCTGCAGTCGCCGCCTTCCGAAGGCCAGCCGTGAAGTCGCAGCGCGAATCAAGATCGGCCCGGCGACCCACGCCCGCACAGCGGTTGCGTGCCATGCATGACCAGTTGGCCGCCGCCTATGGCCCGCAGTCCTGGTGGCCGGCCCAGACTCCGTTCGAGGTAATGGTTGGCGCGTACCTCACCCAGAACACCGCATGGAAAGCAGTCGAGCGTTCTCTCGCCAACTTGTCTTCCGCCGGAGCCTTGACCTTCGAGGGCATGCGGGCAATTCCGCTCGGGCAATTGAAGGAATTGATCCGCCCCTCCGGGTTCCCGACGCGAAAGGCTCCCGCGCTCAAGGCGTTTGTCGCCATGCTGGATGCCGAGTTCGGCGGCTCCCTCGATCGGATGGCAGCGGAGTCAACCGCCACGCTGCGGCGCAGGCTACTGGCGCTGCCCGGCGTAGGTCCTGAAACCGCGGATGCAATTCTGCTCTATGCGCTGGGACACGCGGTGCCCGTCGCCGACGAATATCTGCGCAGAATCGCCGAGCGTCACAAGCTTGTCGAGCCTTCGCCGGGGCGCGACCGCAAGGGATACGAATCCCTGGCCAATCTCACGTGCCAGGCTTTCTCTGGCGAAGTGGCCGCCGGTCAGGCGCAATTCTTCAACGAGTTTCACGCCCTGACTGTGGCCGTAGGCAAGGCCCATTGCGGTAAGACAGCGCGGTGCGCGGGTTGTCCGCTCGCCGCCGACCTTCGCTATGTTTCGAATGACGCAAAGTAAATGTCCGTGCCGCGCTTACTTCTGCATCGTGTAGGCCGAGGCCGGCACCTTTTCGGCCAACTGGGACGGTGTGGGCAGCTGCGAGCGATCCCACCCTCCGCCCAGGGCTTCGACCAGTTGCACGCTCGACAACATCTCCTGCACATGTAGAGTGTTCAGCTCGGTCTGGTTGTTCAACAGCGCGGTCTGGGCAACCACGATCGTCACGAAGGGATCCAACCCCATCCGGTAACGCTCCATCTCCAGGTCGAGGAACTGCTGGGCTGCCTTGACCGCCTGCTCCTGCTGAAGGATCTGCTGCGAATAAATCCGCGTGGCCGACATCGCGTCTTCCACCTGTTGGAAAGCGGTCAGCACCGTCTGCCGGTAGGTCGCCAGATCGGCATTGTACGTCGCTTCGTACTGATGCAATTGGGCGCGGTAGAGGCCGCCGTCAAAAATAACCTGCGAAGCCGAGGGGCCTAGCGACCAGAAGCGGCTGGCGATGTCAAACAGATGCTTGAACGAGGAACTCTGGAATCCGCCGCCCATGGAGAGAGTGATTTGGGGATAGAACGCGCCGTAGCCAATGCCGATGGTCGCATTGGCCTCCGCAAGCGTGCGCTCCGCGGCGGCGATATCCGGCCGGCGCTCGGCAAGCTGCGAAGGCACGCCCGTCGGGACCGCTGGCGGCGTGTAAAGCAAAGGCTTGACGGGAATCGAAAAATCGCTCGCAACCTTGCCCACCAGCATCGCGATGGCGTGTTCATACTGGGCGCGCAACAGGCCAACATTGACGGCCGACGACTGCGCGCTCTTCAGAGTCGTCTGCGCCTCGACAACGGAGATGTAGTCGCCCACGCCCGCGTCGTATGCGCCCTGCGTGGCATCGAGAGCCTTCTGATCCACATCGACTGTCTGGTTCAGGATCTGTTGCAGCATGTCCTGGCCGCGGATCTCAAAGAAAAACTGCGCCAGGCTTGCCTGTTCGGTAAGCTTCTCGAGTTCGAGATCGGCGGCGCTGACTTGCGAGGCATATTCCGCCGAATGCACCTCGTTACGAATTTTGCCCCACAGATCCGGGGTCCAGGAAACGTTGAGAGGAAGCGACCAGAGCGTGGAGGTAGTCCCGGTATTGGCCTGGGAAGAATTGCGAAGATTGGCCGAGCTGCGCGATCGGTTCCACGACGCGCCTGCGGTAATCGTCGGCCAGTATTGCGAGCGTGCCTCGGCGATGGTGGCGCGGGCTTCCATGAAATTGTTGAACGAGACCTTGATGTTTTGGTTGTCGACCGTGAGCTCTTCCTCGAGAGCGTTCAACTCCGGCTCGTTGAATACCTCCCACCACTTGCCCCGGATCATCGCGTCCTGCGGGCTGGCCACTTTCCAACCCTCTTGATCGTGGAAGTTGACCGTCGACTCCTTGTAGCTGGGAGCGGTCGCCGCGGTGGGCGTCGGAGCCTGGTACTTGGGCCCCACCTGGCAGCCGTCCAACAAGACCACCAGGCTTACAACGGCGGCCGAGATGAACAGGATCGACTGATTCGCTTTCGCCTTAAATGTCATTTTCTCTTCCATACTAGGACGCAGTTTCTGCAGCCTCCTCGGGCATAACGTCATGCGACCTGCCCAGCAGGCGCAGGCGCAGGCGATCCATGGTGAGATAAACCACCGGCGTGGTGTAAAGAGTGAGCAACTGGCTCAGGAGCAGACCGCCGACGATTGTGATCCCCAGGGGGCGGCGGAGTTCTGAACCGGTGCCGGTGCCGAACGCCAGCGGCAGCGCCCCAAACATCGCGGACGTCGTCGTCATCATGATCGGACGGAAGCGCAGCATGCATGCTTCGAAGATCGCGTCCCGCGTGTTCTTGCCTTCCTGCCTCTCGGCCACGAGTGCAAAGTCAATCATCATGATGGCGTTCTTCTTCACGATGCCGATCAACAGAATGATGCCGATAATGGAGATCACGTTCAGATCGATGTTGAAAAGCATCAGCGCAATCATCGCGCCCACGCTGGCCGACGGCAGCGTCGAAATAATCGTCAACGGATGGGTCAGGCTCTCGTAGAGAATGCCGAGCACAATGTAGACGGCAAGCAGCGCGGTGATGATCAGGTACTTCTCCGTTGCCAGCGAAGCCTGGTAGGCCTGCGCGGTCCCGGAAAAGAATCCATGAACCGTGGCAGGCATGCCCAGTGCCTGTTCCATCTCCGTGATTTCACGCGTAGCGTCGCTCAAGGCCACGCCGTTGGCAAGATTGAACGAGACGGTCACCGAAGGAAACAGCCCGGTGTGGTTCACCTGCAGGGGCGTGGTCCCGGTCTTGGGGTGCATCAGGTTCAGCAGCGGCGATACGTTATTGATGCCCGCACGATTGGAGTTGGGAGTTGTAGCGAAGTAGATGCTGTTCAGCCCCGACGGATCCTGCCAATATTGCGGCGCGACTTCCAGTACCACGTAATACTGGTTGAGTTGCGTGTAGATCACTGATACCTGTGACTGGCCGAAGGCGCTGTAGAGAGAGCGGTCCAGCGACTGCGCCGTCTGGCCCAGCCGTGCAGCAGCGGCACGGTCGAACGTCAGCATCTCCTGCAAGCCGCCATTCTCCTGATCGCTGTTCACGTCCTGAAGCCCGGGAAGCCCGCGCATCCTCTGCATCAGGATGGGGCCCCAATAAGCGAGATCGGGGATACTCTCGGTCTGAATGGTGTACTGGTACTGCGCATTGCCGCCGCGGCCCCCGATGCGGAGGTCCTGCGCTGCCTGCAGGAAAGCCGAGGCCACGGGCAGCCGGTTCATCTTGGGACGCAGGCGATTGATGACATCCGTGGCCGAAACGTTGCGCCCCTGGCCCAACGGCTTGAGAGCAATATA
Source organism: Occallatibacter sp. (assembly GCA_036489245.1). Taxonomy (GTDB): domain Bacteria; phylum Acidobacteriota; class Terriglobia; order Terriglobales; family Acidobacteriaceae; genus Telmatobacter. The sequence goes on from DASXGD010000384.1 coordinate 9,927, forward strand.
GATGAAGCCGCCGTTACTTGAGCCCCGACCGCCCGTGAACGCGTTCACGTGCGCGATCGCGGGGTCGGCCTTGATCACCCCCACCAGTTGCTGCAGGGAGAAGTTCATGAACGGGAACGAAGCATCCTGCGGTCCCTGGACACCGCCCACCAGGGCGCCGGTATCCTGCTGGGGAAAGAAACCCTTGGGAATGCGTATGATCACCACAACGTTCAGAGCGATCGTGAGACCCAGCACGATCAGGGTGAGCCCGGGATTGTCCATCACCCAGGAAAGCGAATGCCGGTAAATGGCAACCATGCCGCGGAAGAATCTCTCATTAAGGCGGTAAAGCACGTTGTGCCGCTCGTTCTGCTTGTGCGCCTTGAGAAGATGGGCACACATTGTGGGCGTGGTGGTCAGCGAAATCACCATGGAGACCACGATCGCGGTCGAAAGCACCACCGCAAATTCGCGGAACAACCGGCCGACAATTCCCCCCATCATGAGAATCGGAATAAAGACCGCGATCAGCGACATGCTGATCGAGAAAACCGTGAACCCGATCTCTTTGGCGCCCTGAAGCGCTGCCGCAAACGGCTCCATACCCGCTTCGAGATGACGGGTGATGTTTTCCATCACCACGATGGCGTCATCGACCACGAACCCGGTTGCCACGGTCAGCGCCATCAGGGAAAGATTGTCAAGGCTATAGCCCAAAATGTACATCATCGCGAACGTGCCGATCAGCGAAACGGGAACGGCAATGCTGGGAATCAGTGTGGAGCGCGGACTGCGCAGAAAAATGAACACCACCAGCACCACCAGGATGACCGATCCGATCAGAGTCGTCTCGACGTTGCGAACCGACGCACGAATGGTAGTAGTGCGATCCATCACGATGGTCGTCTGAACACCCTTTGGCAACACCGCCTCGAGGAAAGGCAGTTGTGCGATGATGCGATCGTTGGTCTCGATGATGTTGGCGCCGGGCTGGCGGAAGATGATCAGGAACACCCCTCGCTCGCCGTCCATGTATCCGGCGGTGCGAATGTCTTGCGTGGAATCGACCACCTCGGCAACATCCGACAGTCGAATCGCTGCGCCGCGGTGATAGCCGACGATCAACGGCTTGTATTGTTCCGCTTCAGAGATTTGGTTGTTGGTGATTATGTCCGCCATGGTTGAGCCATCGGCCAGCTGTCCCCGGGGTTCATGCGAATTTTGAAGGCTCAGCGTGGATTGAACATTGCCCAGCGTGAGACCGAAACTCTGCAGCTTTTCCGGGTCGACCTCCACCCGCACCGAAGGCGTGGCGCCTCCACCCACATTCACCTGTCCCACGCCCTCAATCTGCGAAAGCTTCTGCGCAAGAATGGTCGAGGCCAGGTCGTAGAGTTTGGTCACCTCATATTTCCTCGACGTCATGCCTAGAATCATGATCGGCGAGTCGGCTGGGTTTACCTTGCGGTACGTTGGGTTCGAAGGAAGATTGGCGGGGAGATAGGTGCGCGCTGCATTGATGGCCGCCTGCACATCGCGGGCGGCCCCGTTGATGTCGCGATTGAGATCGAACTGCAGGGTGATGCCCGTCGACCCCAGCGAACTCGACGACGTCATCTCCGTGATTCCGGCAATGTGGGCGAACTGCCTCTCCAGCGGCGTGGCCACCGACGCCGCCATGATCTGCGCGCTGCCCCCGGGCAGGTTGGCCCCCACGTTTATCGTGGGAAAATCCACCTGCGGAAGGGGGGCTACCGGCAGCACTGTGTATGCGATTGCCCCGGCAATGGCCACCGCTGTGGTCAGCAGCGTGGTCGCCACCGGTCGCCGGATGAATGGAGAGGAGAGGCTCATGCCGGCATCTCTCCAGGCGCCTCATTCCCGGGGGCCATATGCGATGGCCGGCGGCCCGTGAGACGCTGGCCCAGCGAGTCAAAGAAGATGTAAATCACGGGAGTCGTGTAGAGCGTGAGAATCTGGCTCAGCAGCAGGCCGCCGACCATGGCAATGCCCAGCGGCCGGCGCAGTTCCGATCCCAGCCCGGTTCCCATCGCCAACGGGATGCCCCCAAGCAGGGCCGCCATCGTGGTCATCATGATGGGTCGGAAGCGCAGCAGGCTGGCTTCGTAAATGGCATCGGTCGACGACTTACCTTCCTGCCGCTCGGCCTCCAGCGCGAAGTCGACAATCAATATTCCGTTCTTCTTTACGATCCCGATGAGCAGGATGAT